>JAFYIF010000333.1 GCA_017538775.1 Oscillospiraceae bacterium
CCGGAGCCGACGCGGCGGATCGCGCCGGAGCGCACCATCGTCCCCAGCACGGCCTCCACCGTGGCGGGGCTGACATCCGGCAAAATGGCGCAGATCTCCGCCTTGGAGAGCGGCGTCAGGCTGTGCAGCACCGTGGCCTCCACCCGCGCCTTTTTGGTGACGTGTTTGCTGTGGACCACGGCAAAGCGCTTGTCCAGTTCCTTGTAACACAGATACAGGGTGGAAAGAAACTGTTCGGCAAAGGGAAAGGGACTGTTTTCCCCGGTCTCCCAGCCCGCCGAAGAACGCCGCAGCGCCTCGTAATAGTAGGCCTTGTAGCGGTTGATCTGTTCCTCAAAGGAGATATACTTCCCTACGTCATAGCCGTTTTTGTACAGCAGCAGCAAAGACAGCAGCCGGGACATCCTGCCGTTGCCGTCCTGGAAGGGGTGGATGCAGAGAAAGTCCAGGATGACGCAGGGGATCAGCAGAAGCTGGTTGATGTTGGCGTCAGCACGCGCTTCCAGGTAGGCCAGTTCCAGCTGCTCCATGGCCGCCGGGGTCTCCGCCGCCGGGGTGGGGCGGAAGCGGACGCTGCGACGTCCGGCCTCGTCCACCTCCAGAATGAGGTTGTCGCTGCGCTTGTACTGCCCGGCCTGGGCGTCCCCGCTCGGGTCCATCAGCAGCTCGTGCAGGCGCAGAATGTCCCCCTGGCGGAAATCCAGGACCTCGTAGCTTCCGTGGATCGTCTGCAGCGCGTCCCGATACCCGACAATCTCCGCCTCGCTGTGGTTCAGGGGGGCGCTGTTTTGCTGTACGATGGCCGCAAGGCGCTCGTCGCTGGTGACGATGCCCTCGATGGCGTTGGAGCTTTTGACGGACTGGACCCGCGCCACCGCCTCCAGCGCGCGGAACACCTGGACATAGTCCGCTTTGCGGACCCCCGCCATGGTCTGAAAGGACGCGATCCCGGCGGCCAGGTTGACAAAGCGTGCGGGCAGCAGACCGTTGTTCAGGAAGGAATAGTCGAACGTTCGCATACGCCTCCCTCCTTTCTGCCTATTATTTTAGCAAAGCTTCGGCAGAAAGACAAGGGAAACCGCGTCAGCTCCCCTCACCGCAGCGCCACCACCAGCTCCGTGCCGGGGTAGTAGTGGGCCAAAATCTCCGCGTAGTCCGCGCCGGCTTTGGCCAGGCAGTCGGCTCCGTGCTGGCTCATGCCCAGGCCGTGGCCGTAGCCGCAGACGCGGAAGAGGAA
Organism: Oscillospiraceae bacterium; assembly: GCA_017538775.1. Taxonomy (GTDB): domain Bacteria; phylum Bacillota; class Clostridia; order Oscillospirales; family Oscillospiraceae; genus RGIG7114. Next base: position 1,238 of record JAFYIF010000333.1, read on the forward strand.
CTTCTCCCCGTCCCAGGCCAGGGTGAAGGCGGTGGAGCGCAGGGCGAAGATCTGGCGCAGCGTCAGGGCGCTGAAGTCCCGGCCCCCGGCCTGGAGGCCCTCCGCCCGACCCGCCGCGTCCAGGCGCAGCGGGCCCAGCCAGGTCTCCGGCGGGCCGGAAAAGTCCGCGGTCGGGTCCTGCGCCAGCAGACTGGCCGCGAAGTCCTCCGGGGTCACCTCCACGGTGCTGAGCAGCTGGCGCACGGTCTCCGGGGTCTCCGGCGTGCTGACGCTTTGCAGATAGGGGAGCGACAGGCCCAGGGCGGCTCCGTCCTCCGTCCTGCCCAGGGAACTGGCGTGAAACACCGCCAGAATGGGGCGCTCGGCCCAGACCAGATACTGCCCGTCCGTTTCCCGGACCGCCTCCTGCATCCGGGCGGCGTAGCTCTCGTAGTCCTCCCCCCAGCGCTCCCGCAGCGTCTCCTCCGACACCCAGGCGGCGCAGCAACTCGGGTCGCAGCACACGTCCGCCTCCGGGTGGGCGGCCTTGCCCTGTTCCCGCTGGAAAAGGGCGAAGGAGCGCAGGGCCACGGCCTGGGCTTTCAGGGCCTCCGGCTGGAAGGCGGCGGGCATCTCCCCGGCCAGGGCCAGGGGGAGATACTCCGCCATGCTGATCTCCTGCACCCCCGCGTCGGTCCGCAGACGCAGCAGCAGCTCCGCGTCCGTCCGGGCCGGGGCCTCCGCCGGAGCAGGCTCGGCCCGGGGCAGCAGCAGCGGCGGCAGCCCAAAGGCCAGCGCCAGCGCAAGGAGGGTGACGGGAAAGCAGCGTTTCATAGGCAATGGAACCTCCGGAAATGGCGTGAATATGCCCCTCTTCATGTGCGTACCGTTGGACAACAGGGAATTCCTCGCTTTTCCTTGACGGGACGGGCGATCCGGTATAAAATGAAACTCCCTCCCCCTGCGTCTCCGTGGGGCGGGGGCACTTTCACTCTATTGGGACGGATTTGAAATTATGCGGAAACTTGCTTTGCCCCTGACGGTGGCGACTCTGGTGATGAGCGTGTTCGGCGCGTTTCTGCGCTGGCTGCAGGTGCTGGGCCTCTTTGACCCGGAGACCGGGCTGGCCACGCCCATGGCGGGGATCAGCGTCGTATTTACGGTCTACTCCCTGCTGGCGGCCGCGGCGATGCTGGGCATCTCCCTCTGGCTGCGGCGGCGGATGGAGCAGCCCACGCGGGCGGAGGAGGCCCTGCGCTACAGCGGTATCCTGCCCCGGGCTGTGGCGGTGCTGTGCGCCCTGCTGGTGCTGGTGGCCTCTCTGCGGGCCATGTTCACGGCGGGGGACGCGCAAAGTCCCCTGATGCAGCGGCTCTTCGGCGCGGCGGGCATCGTGGCGGCGGCGGCCATGCTGGCCCTGCCCGGCAAGGGGGACGGCACATCCAGCGTCACATCCCGCAGCGCCTCCCTGTGGCTGCCGCTGTTTTACGGCTACTGGCTGGTGCTGGTCTACCGGGAGAACGCCCAGGACCCGGTGCTGTGGCACTATGCGGTCTTCGCCCTGGCCGTGGCCATGAGCACCCTGGGCTTTTACGCCCTGGCCTCCTGGTATTTCCACAAGGGCCGCCCCCTGTCCGGGCTGCTGTACATCCAGCTGGGCGTCTACTTCGACCTCTGCACCCTCTCGGATGCGCGCAGCATCTACGACAAGCTGCTGCTGATCGCCGCCGCCGCCATGCTGGTGGTGACGGAGTATCTGCTGCTGCGGAACATGAAGCCGAAAGCGGAGAGCGCCTGATCCGGACCGTTTGTTTCTGAAAGCCCGGGGCGGAAAGTCAGATATGGAGAAAAGCAGACGGTTTTGTCATCATTTGCGGAAGATCCGAATTGCCGATCTCATCACGCTGACGCGCATTCTGTGCAGCGTCGCCCTGCTGTTCTGTCCGGCTTTTTCCCCAGCATTTTGCATCCTTTACCTGCTTGCCGGTCTCAC
>JAFYIF010000334.1 GCA_017538775.1 Oscillospiraceae bacterium
CTGGGGCCAGCCGGAGCGGACGGTGCCGTTCAGGTCGTAGACGCAGACGGCCCCGTCGCCGCTGCCGCCCACGCCGAAGCCCAGGGCCAGCTCATAGCGTCCGTCCCCGTCCAGGTCCGCGGCCTTGCAGGCCCGGGCCACATGGGGCGTGGTGAAGTGGGACTCAAACTGCCCCTTCGCATTGTAGACCGCCACGAAGGTCTGGTCATAGACATAGTTGGTGGACAGCACCAGGAGCTCCAGCGCCCCGTCCCCGTCCAGGTCCAGCACCTGGGGGGCCAGATAGACCGCGCCGAAGTACTGGTCCAGGGCCGCGTTCTCCGTGGTGTCGTGGCCGGAGGGGGTGGACCAGCGAATCGTGCCGTTGGCGCCGTTCAGGCAGTAGACCGTCCGCACGGCGAAGATGATCTCGGTCTTGCCGTCCCCGTCCAGGTCGGCCACAGCCGGTTCCGCCGAACAGGGTTCCTCCACGCTCCACTTGTTGATGCTGCCGCCGCCCAGGTAGAGGGACTTCAGACTCATGGCCGGGGTGTCGGCCACGGCGGTGTCATAGCTGGGGCGGAAAATGCCGTCGTTTTCCAGCTTTTCCAGCAGAGTCAGGGAGGAGTCCTTGCACGGGATGTAGAGGGCGTTGTAGCAGATCTCCGCCATGCCCGCCCGGAGGAACTCCCCGCTCCAGGCCGCCCGCTGCTCCGCGGTCATCAGACCCTTGGACACGGCATAGTCCAGCGCGTCGGCGTAGGCGAAATCGCCTTTGGACTCGTTGTAGCCCAGGCTCCGCAGCACCATGGCGGAAAACTGCTGGGCCGTGATGGTCTGGTCCCCGCTGAAGGTGGTGGTGGTGGTGCCGTTGATCTGCCCGGCCTCGTACAGCCAGGTGACATAGGCCTCCGCCCAGGGCGTGGAGTCCTGGAAGGGGCTGACCAGCGCTCCGGCCTGGCGCTGGGCCAGGGCCTTGCTCTCCCGCCCCAGCAGGCGGATCAGCATCGTGGCCGCCTCGTTCCGGGTGGCCTGGACATCCAGGGCGTAGTCGGGCGTCCCGTCCGGCAGCGTCCCCTTGCCCAGGAACAGCCCCAGCGCGTGCAGGGCGTCCGCCTTCTCCAGCGCCGTGGGCTCCGCCGCCGCGGCGGAGGCCCCCAGCAGACCGCAGGCCAGGGCCAGCAGCAGCATCAGCCCCAGGGCGCGGTACAGCAGCTTGTGTTTCATCTCTTTGTCCTCGCTTTCTTTTTGTGATGTGCCAGTGTTTTTTGTCTCAACCTGTTTTCATCATACCATCGGGAAAAAGCCGGTGTCAAGCGGAAAGTCCGGCCCCTCTTTTTCGCTTTGCATCTTGCCCCCGGGGGGCATTCTGCGATAAAATAAAAAAGAAACGATCCTGCGGACGGGAGGTACGGACCATGTCGGAAAGCGATTACAGAGAGGCGCAGAAACTGGCGCTGAAAGAAGCCCGGCGCTGCGTGGCGGCGGGGCTCTCTCCCTGCCTGAGCGTGATGGACGACTTCATCCCGGAGGAGCGCTCCATGCGGGCGGTGGACCTGGGGCTCATCGAGATCCCCACGGAGTTCCTGGTGGGCACCAAGACCCGGGGGCGGGTCAACGCCTTCGCCGCCAACTTCATGCCCCTGCTGGACCCCAAAAGCGAGTTCGGCGACAAGTGGCAGCGGCTGTGCGAGGCCCATCTGGCGGAGGGCATCCGGGAGCCCATCCTGGCCTATGAGTACCTGAACCGCTACTATGTGGCGGAGGGGAACAAGCGCGTCAGCGTCCTGAAATACTTCGGCGCGCCTCAGGTGACCGGGCGGGTGCTGCGGGTGCTGCCCGAGCGGGGGCCGGACACGGTGGTTTACTACGAATTCGTCACCTTCCAGCGCCTGAGCGGGCTGAACACCGTCGAGTTCTCCCGCCCCGGCGGCTACGCGGCCTTGCAGCGGCTGGTGGGCAAGGGGCCGGACGAGCCCTGGACCCGGGAGGACCGGCGGCAGTTTTCCGCCGCCTGGTTCTCCTTCCGCCAGGTCTACGACAGTCTGGGCGGCGGCAAGCTCCGCTCCACCCCCGGGGACGCGCTGCTGGCCTACCTGGAGGTCTACGGCTATCCCTCCATCCGGGGCAAGACCCGCTCGGAGATCCGCGCCGCCGTCGCCAGCGTCTGGGAGGAGATCGCCCTGCAGCAGGAGCCGGAGCCCATCGACCTGAAGCTCGCGCCCCAGCCGGCGAAGCCCGGCCTGGTGCGGAAGCTGCTGGGGACCGGGGAGGGGAAAAAGACCAAAGTGGCCTTCGTCCACGACGGGGACCCGGCGTCCTCCGCCTGGACCGCGGGCCACGAGCGGGGCCGGGCCTATGTCCAGCATGTGCTGGCCGACAGCGTAGTCGCCAGCGCCTACTGCGGGGCCTTCGACCAGGCCCCGGAACAGACCGTCGAACAGGCCATTGCCGACGGGAACACGGTCCTCTTCACCACCTCCCCCCGGCTCCAGACCGCCAGCCTCCGGGCGGCGGTGGCCCATCCGGATGTGACCGTCTTCAACTGCTCCCTGAACAGCTCCCACCGCTACATCCGCACCTATTACGCCCGGATGTACGAGGTGAAGTTCATCATCGGAGCCCTGGCCGGGGCGCTGGGGCGGGGGGAGCCCATCGGCTATGTGGCCGACTATCCCATCGCCGGGCAGATCGCCGGGGTGAACGCCTTCGCCCTGGGGGCGCGGCTGACGGACCCGAGCGCGGAGGTCTGCCTGGAGTGGTCCTCCGTGGGCGGGGCGGAGGCGGCCCAGGCCCGGCTGATGGCCCGGGGCTGCCGGCTCTTCTCCTCCCAGGACCTGGTCCGCGCCGGGCGGGAGGGCAGCCGGGGCCTGACGCGGGTGGAGGGCAGCGGCAGCGTGAACCTGGCCACGCCTCTGTGGCAGTGGGGCAGCTACTATGAGCAGCTCCTGCGGCTGCTGCGGGAGCGGGCGCTGCAATCGGAATATCAGGAGAGTCCCCGGGCCCTGAACTACTTCTGGGGCATCTCCGCCGGGGTGGTGGGGCTGCGGCTGTCCGAGGCCCTGCCCTGGAGTGCCCGGCATCTGGCGGAGGTGCTGGAGAGCGGCATCCGCGCCGGGTCCTGCGAGCCCTTCCGCGCCCCGCTTTTCTCCCAGTCCGGGCCGGAGCTGGCCCCCGGCCAGACCCTGCCGCCGGAGGGCGTGGTCCGCATGGACTGGCTGGCGGAAAACGTGCTGGGGGACATCCCGGCCTATGAGGAGCTGTCGGCCCTGGGCCGGGCCACGGTGGACAGCATGGGTCTGCCCCGGAGCCGGGGCGGGGAAGCGGGGTGAGACCGTGCGCGTGCTGGCCGTGGCCGACGTGGAGTCGCGCTACTATTACGAACACTACGCCCCGGGCCGCCTGGCGGACTTCGACCTGATTCTGGCCTGCGGGGACCTGGGCCGGGACTATCTGGAGTTTCTGGTCACCATGGCCCACTGTCCGCTCTTTTACGTCCCCGGCAACCACGACGCAGGCTTCGTGGAGCGCCCGCCGGAGGGCTGCGTCTGCCTGGACGGGCACGTAGAGCGCTACGGAGGGCTGCGCTTTTTCGGGCTGGGGGGCGCGTACCGCTACCGCCCGGGGCCGTACCTCTACACCGAGGCGGAGATGCGCCGCCGCATCCGCCGGGCCTGGCCCGCGCTGCTGCGGTCCGGGGGCTTCGACGTGCTGGTGACCCACGCCCCGGCCCGGCACCTGAACGACCTGGACACCCTCCCCCACCGGGGCTTCGAGAGCTTCAACCGCCTGCTGGACCGCTATCAACCCCGCTGCTTCGTCCACGGGCACGTCCATCTCTCCTACGGGACGCACCTGCCCCGTCGGATGGAACGGGGCAACACCACGGTCCTCAACGCCTATGAACACTGCGTCTTTGAGCTGTAGCAAGCGCAGCGAACAC
>JAFYIF010000033.1 GCA_017538775.1 Oscillospiraceae bacterium
CGTGACGGACTTCAGCAGATACAGCGCCGCCGCGCTGACCGTGGCGTCCGCGTATTCCAGCGTCCGCGCCCCGATCACCGCCTTTGCGTGGCCGTGCAGACACAAATCGCGGGGGTCGTCCGCCGCCCCGCCCAGCCAGGCCAGGTCCGTGGCGTCTATGGAAAAACTGCCCATGGCTTCCTCTCTTTCGCAAAAAACGATTTGTCGAGAGAATTATACCATGCATCGCCGATGAAAACAAGAAAGCTCCTTTGCCATTGACAGACAAAAGCGCTTTCTCATTCCAGAACGCCTGGCAGCCGTTCCGCGCGAATGCGCCCGTGCCATTTTACCGGCACCCCCGTATATTTCCCCCGCCCCCGGGCAATACTGCCTTCGATGAAACCCGGCGCACATATCCTCTCCGCCTGCGGGCGGGGGATGTGTGCGCCTTGCTGTGCGGAGGTGGAGCTATGCAGGGAAAGGTCGAGATCAGCTGCGTCAACACCAAAAATCTCCCGCGCCTGAGCGGGGAGGAGACCGACGCGCTGCTGCGCCGGGCCCGCAGCGGCGACGCATCGGCGCGGGAGGAGCTGATCCAGGGCAATCTGCGGCTGGTGCTGTCGGTGATCCAGAAATTCCTGGGCCGGGGCGAGAGCGCCGACGACCTGTTCCAGGTGGGCTGCGTGGGCCTCATCAAGAGCATCGACAACTTCGACCCGGATCTGGGCGTGCGTTTTTCCACCTATGGCGTGCCCATGATCGCCGGGGAGCTGCGGCGCTATCTGCGGGACAACAGTGCCATGCGGGTGTCACGGAGTCTGCGGGACACGGCGTACCGGGCGCTGCAGGCCAAGGAGCAGCTGATGGCCGAACACGGGCGGGAGCCGGATGTGGACGAGATCGCCGCCGCGCTGGGGCTGGCCCGGAGCGAGGTCGTCTTCGCCCTGGACGCCATCAGCGACCCGGTGAGCCTCTACGAGCCGGTGTACACCGACGCGGGGGAGAACGCCACGGTGATGGACCAGGTGGGGGACCCCCGCTGCACGGACGAGCACTGGCTGCTGCGGATGAGCCTGTCGGACGCCTTTTCCAAACTCAGCCCCCGGGAGCGGCGCATCCTCTCCCTGCGCTTCTTCGACGGGCGCACCCAGATGGAGGTGGCCGGGGAGATCGGCATCTCCCAGGCCCAGGTCTCCCGGCTGGAGAAGGGCGCGGTGGAGCGCATCCGGCGGCAGATCAGCTCCTGAGCGTTCTAGTTTCGACGCGCCTCGCATAGGATAGCCCCGGAGGTGAGGGGAGGATGCGTTTTGAGGAACTGCGGTGCAAGGAGCTCATCAACATCAGCACCGGGCACCGCCTGGGCTATATCTGCGACGCGGAGCTGGACCTGGTCTCCGGCTGCGTCCGCGCCCTGGTCGTACCGGGCCCGGCGCGCTTCTTCGGCCTGTTCGGTCGGGAGCCGGACTTTCTGATCCCCGTCGAATGCGTAAAAAAGATGGGGCAGGACATCCTGCTGGTAGAGGTCAGCGGCGCCTACAACCGCAGCAAGCGGAACCGCACCGCGTATTTCTGACGGAGCGCACAGTAGAGCACAGAAAATCGTCCCCTGTGCTCTACGCTCTGCAATTTTTTCCTGAAACGCAAAGAAAAGACTTGACAAGTGCGGAAATCTTTTGTATAATCAGAAAGCTGTTTGGCAGAAACGGCGGTGTAGCTCAGTTGGCCAGAGCATTCGGTTCATACCCGAAGTGTCATTGGTTCAAATCCAATCACCGCTACCACCTCTCTCAGAACACCCGCAAGGGTGTTCTGAGATATGCGGCGCGTTGGTCAAGCGGCTAAGACACCGCCCTTTCACGGCGGTAACACGGGTTCGATTCCCGTACGCGTCACCACATGGAGGCTTAGCTCAGCTGGTTAGAGCGCACGCCTCACACGCGTGAGGTCGACAGTTCGAGTCTGTCAGTCTCCACCAACGCCCCGGCTTTGGCCGGGGCGTTATTCTATGTCGAAATCCAACGCCAACAGCGTGAGATACTCTGGATAGCTCGTTATCAGAGCGGCGCCGCGACGGTATACTTCTATTTGGCAAGTCATATGCGAATGGGAGTGATGACGTGGATGCGCGGCTGATCGGGAGACGGGTCCAGGCCCTGCGGCGGGCGCGGGGACTGACGCAGGAGCAGCTTTCGCAGATGGTGGAGCTGTCACCGAACTATCTGAGCAACATCGAAACGGGCCTGAAAACGCCAAAGCTGGAAACCCTGATCCGTTTGATGAACGCCCTGCAATGTGACGCCAACACACTCCTGGCGGATGTGGTAGATGTGACGGTTTCCCAGGAAAGCGGGCAATTCTCAAGTGCCCTGGCGGAACTGCGGCCCGAAGACCAGCGCCGGATTTGGAAGGTGTTGGAAGTCCTCATCCAGGACGCAAAAGACGCGCAGTAGGCGCTTCTCCCCCCTATGCGACAGGCATAGGGGATTTTTTTGCTTGTTCTCCTTGTTTCGACAACATTCGCCTTCCCTGCTTCGCTATAATAACAACGCTAAAAGTTTAATATAAATCTGATAGCATTGTTTCTGTACACCGCTGGGGACAAAAGAAAGGAGAACAAGCGTGAAAAAAGAAAACCGCATTGCGCGGGTGAAAAACAGGATGGACCGACGCAGCAAACAGATCGGTCTGATCCGATCAAAGCATCATCGACTGTGTATCATCTTGCTGAGAGTGTGGATGTTCCGGCTTTTCCGCCGGGGCGCGGCCTTGTCGTCTCCTGAACTGGTGGCGCTGGAAGAACGGATCTCGCAGCATTCGGTCATGCTGGAGGGGACGATTCGGCAACGGAGACTCCCACAGAAACAGCCTTTCCCTTACGTTTAAGGTCTTAGAAACTGTCACTTGGCGGAGTGGCAGTTTCTGCTTATAAACTCACCCCCGCACCACCGCCTTCACGTTCTTCTCAAACTTGCTCCGTGCCCCCATGACCTCCCGGCCGCAGCCCAGACAGCGGAGCCGGAAGTCCGCGCCCACCCGCAGCACCAGCCATTCGCTGCTGCCGCAGGGGTGGGCTTTTTTCATGCGCAGCCGGTCGCCCACAAAGATCTCCATGTCCGTTTCCTCCTCGCGTTCCGTCGCTGTGCCGCTGAAA
>JAFYIF010000335.1 GCA_017538775.1 Oscillospiraceae bacterium
ACAGAACAGAAACAATTTCTCCGTTTGCTTTTTGAAAAAAGTGTGATACACTGATTTTATTCTCACAGCGCGCCGCCGGATAGGCCCCGGCGGGGCGGCGGAAGGAGCTGGTCGCGTTGGAAGCTGTGGCCCTGGTCACCGGGGCGTCCCGGGGCATCGGGCGCGCCGTGGCCGCAAGGCTGGCCCGGGAGGGCTGGGCCGTCGCCGTCAACTACCGGGTGCGGCGGGACAAGGCCGAGGAACTGCGGGATATCCTCCGGGGGGAGGGCTGCCGGGTCCTCTGCTGTCAGGCGGACGTGTCCGACCGGGCCGCCGTGGACGCCATGCTCTCCCGGGTCCGGGCGGAGCTGGGGCCGGTGTCCCTGCTGGTCAGCAACGCCGGCATCGCCGGGCAGATGCAGTTCCAGGACCTGGCCGAAGCGGACTGGGATCGCTACTTCGCCGTCAACGTCAAGGGCGCTTACCACGTCATCCAGGCCGTGCTCCCGGACATGCTCCACGCCCACGCCGGGTCCATCGTCACCGTCAGCAGCATGTGGGGCCTCCGGGGGGCCAGCTGCGAGGTCTGCTATTCCGCCACCAAGGCGGCGCTGATCGGCCTGACCCGCTCCCTGGCCATGGAGCTGGCCCCCACCGGCATCCGCGTCAACTGCGTCGCCCCCGGCGTGGTCGATACGGACATGGTGCAGGTGCTGGGGCCCGAGACCCTGCGGGAGCTGGCGCAGCTGACCCCCCTGGGCCGTCTGGGCAGTCCGGAGGACATCGCCGCCGCCGTCTGCTTCCTGGGCAGCGAACAGGCATCCTTCATCACCGGTCAGATCCTCACCGCCGACGGGGGCTTCATCCTGTAAGACTTCCTTTCAGAACCGCTTCGCTGGGTTCTGAAATGAGAGGGATTGCGCTGCGCTCGCGCCCCCTTTGGGGGCACTCCCTCCGCGAGAAGTATTTTTTGCGAGGCAAAGCCCCGCAAAAAATGATTTGAAATCTATTTCGCGCCTGCGGGCGCGAAACTCTGCGAGGCAACGAGGGCTGCCAGGCAGGAACGATTCTTTCCTTTCAGAACCGCTTCGCCGGATTTTGAACAGCACACTGCAAGATATCAAAGCATACGGAGGTACACGCACATGAAACAGAAACTCCTGCCCCTGCTGCTGGCGCTGGCAGTGCTGCTGGCCGCCTGCGGACAGTCTGCGCCGACGACGACACCCTCCCCCGCCTACGTCCGCGCCCTGGACTACGGCCTTTACGCCATGAGCGACGAGGACGGGGTCTTGCAGGGCCATCTCCAGGTGACGGCGCGGCAGCTCACCGCCTACGACGCCTACGGGCGGGAGCAGAGCGTCCGGGTCTACCGCTATGACCCGGAGACCGACCTCTACACCACCGAAGACGGCGCAAGCTTCTCCGTGCGGAACATGCACCGGGGCCTGGTCCTTGCCCTGGACGGGGCCGAGTACATCCTGACCACCGTCTACACCCTGCCCACCCCCACCCCCGTCCCGGTGCTGAGCGCCGAGCAGATCTACGAGCTGGCCCGCGCCTCCTCCGTGGATGTGACGGCCTACATCTCCGAGAGCTACTACCAGACCGGCAGCGGCTTCTTCCTGGACAGCGAGGGCACGGTGCTGACCAACTACCACGTGGTGGAGGACTCCTTTGACGCCTTTGTGACCGACGCGGAGGGGAACGAGTACCAGGTGCTGGGCCTTCTGGCCTGGGACGCGGAGCGGGACATCGCGGTGCTGGCCACCGACTGCCTGGAGAGCGTGCCGCTGGAGCGCCGGGAAGAGGCGGCCCGGACCGGGGAGACGGTCTACGCCTACGGCAGCCCCCTGGGCTTCTCCGCCACCATCTCCGACGGCATCATCTCCAACGCCCGGCGGAAGTTTGACGGGCAGACCTATCTCCAGCACACCGCCCCCATCTCCACCGGCAACTCCGGCGGCCCCCTGCTGGACAAGAACGGTCGGGTGCTGGGCATCGTCTGCGCCTACTTCGAGGACGGCCAGAACCTGAACCTGGCGATCCCCATCGCGGATGTGGAGAACCTGGAATTCGGCTCCGTCACGCCGCTGGAGCGCCTCTTCCCCCGCCAGCAGCAGTCCGGCCCCGCCGACGGCGCGGACTGGTACACCTTCTGCGTAGCCAGCAACCTGGGCTGGGATCTGTATGCCGAGGTGCCGGAGGACATGACCGGGAACTTCGAGCTGAACGAGGACGGCACCGGCCTCAGCGCCGAATATGAGACCGACGACTATTACCTCTATCTGGCCGCCGACCTGCTGGACACCGAGGGCAAGACCCTGAGCGCCGAGGAGCTGGACGAGTTCAGTACCATGCTCCAGGACATGATGGGCGAGGAGGCCGAGAACAGCCTGGTCACCCGCAGCACCGTCACGATCCGCGACGCGGAGTGGACCGTCTTCACCACCACCGGCACCCTGGACGGCGGGCTGCTCAGCAACTATCTCTGCCTGGGTTACACCCCGGACGGGGCGGGCGTGGCCCTGTTCAACCTGCTGCTGGCGAAGGTGGACGCGGAGTCCGACGCCGGGGACGCGGAGCTGCACAGCATCCTCAGTTCCCTGTTCATGGACATCTCCGGACCCGAGAGCAGCGGCGGCGCGGAGGACGTGGAGACCCTGGCCGCCCAACTGATGGAGCGGCTGCTGGACGCGGATATGTTCGGTCTGCTGGACCTGATCCCCGCCCCGGCCCGGCAGGACTTCGACCTGGACGACGAGGACGTGTACAATGAATTTGTAAAGAGCGAGCAGGAGATCGAAGAGACCCTGCAAAGCATCGACGAGCTGGGCTACACCATGAGCTACGAGCTCCGGGACAGCACCCAGGTCACAGGCCGGGCCCTCCAGCGGCTGATCCGCAGCTACCGGAACGACTACGGCGTGGAGGTCCTGGACGCGGTGGACGTGGTCATCGCCCTGGTGGTCCTGGACGAGAACGACGAGCTGCTGGACGACAGCAGCGAACAGGAGTTCCGCTTCCTGCAGTGTGAGGATGGATGGTATCTGGACGTAGATTCTATGTATTAAATTCGATTCAGAACCGCTTC
>JAFYIF010000336.1 GCA_017538775.1 Oscillospiraceae bacterium
GGGCGGCGGCGCGGGCATCCAGCCGCAGCTCCACCGGCGTCAGCCCCGCCGCGCTGCGCGCTGCGCCCAGCCGCTCGGCCAGCCGGGGCAGAAACTCCGATGCGATGTTCCGGTGGACCAGCAGTACCTCCTCCGCGTTGCAGACGGAGGGGCGGGAGGTCTTGGCGTTCTCGATGACCGTCAGGGCCATGTCCGGATCGGCGGTCGCGTCCACATAGATGTGGCAGATGCCGGTGCCGGTCTGGATGCATGGGACCTTGGCGTGTTCGGTGACGCTGCGGATCAGGCCCGCGCCGCCCCGGGGGATCAGCAGGTCGATATACCCCACCGCCGTCATCATGGCCCGGGCGCTGTCCCGGCTGGTGTCCTCCACCAGCCCCACCAGCTCGGCGGGCAGACCCGCGTCCTCCAGGCCGTGGTGGATCGCCGTCACAATGGCGGCGTTGCTGCGATAAGCATCCCGCCCGCCCCGGAGCACCACTGCGCTCCCGGCTTTCAGGGCCAGGGCCGCCGCGTCGGAGGTGACGTTGGGGCGGCTTTCATAGATGATGCCGATGACGCCCATGGGCACGGCGGTCTTCTCGATCCGCAGGCCGTTGGGGCGCTCCACCCGGCTGAGGATCCGGCCCACCGGGTCGGGCAGCTCCCGCAGCTCCCGGATGCCCTGGGCCATGCCCGCGATGCGCGCTTCGTCCAGCCTGAGCCGGTCCAGCATGGCCGGGCTGAGGCTCTCCGCCGCCGTGGCCATGTCCTCCGCGTTGGCCCGGAGGATTTCCGCCTGTTCCGCCAGCAGCCGCGCCGCGATGCGCTCCAGTGCCGCGTCCTTCGCCGCGCTGTCCACCGCCGCCAGGGCGGGGGCCGCAGCCTTTGTTTTTTTGAGTATGGTCTCCGTCGTTGTCATAGCGTTCTCCTTCCATAAAAGCGCGTCCCGGCGGGCTTGCCGTCGGTCACGTCGTAGAGCAGTTCCGGCCTTGCGCCGTTGAGGATCAGCATATCCGTCCCCGCCTCCATGCAGATGCCGGCGGCGGCCAGCTTGGTGGCCATGCCGCCCGTGCCCAGGGCCGAGCCGCTGCCCCCGGCGGCGGCCAGCACCTCCGGCGTCAGTTCCCGCACCTCGGTGAGCAGCCGGGCGTCGGGGTCCGTGCGGGGGTCGGCGGTGTACAGCCCGTCGATGTCCGACAGCAAAATCAGCGCCTCCGCCTGGACGCTGACGGCCACCAGGGCGCTGAGGGTGTCGTTGTCGCCGACGCTCACCTCGTCCGTGGCTACGGTGTCGTTCTCGTTGATGATGGGAATGGCCCCCAGTTCCAGCAGCCGGAGGATGGTGTTCTGGAAATTCCGGTGCCGGTCTGCGTCGCGGAAGTCCTCCGCCGTCAGCAAAATCTGGGCCACCGTGTGGTGGTATTCGGAGAAGAGCCGGTCATAGACGTACATCAGCTCGCACTGGCCGATGGCGGCCATGGCCTGCTTGGAGGGCATGTCCCGGGGCCGCTCCCGCAGGTTCAGCTTGCCCACCCCCATGCCGATGGCGCCGGAGGACACCAGAATCAGCTCGTTGCCCGCGTTCTGGATGTCGCTCAGCACCTTGCAGAGGGTCTCCACCCGCCGGATGTGGATGCGCCCGGTGGGGTGGGTCAGCGTGGAAGTTCCGATCTTTACCGTGATTCTCATAGGCATCCCCTCAAGTCCCGCGCCGTCAACTGGCGGCTGTGATGCTGCATATCATATCACAGCCCGCGGGGAATTGGAAGAAGAATCTGTTTTTCCGTTCGTTTTTAGGCAAAATGACGGTTGCAATCCGCGCCGTCCACGCGTATAATCATAGCCGTTCCCATATAATTTCATGATTTAAAGTCAAAAAGAAACAGACGGAGGTTTCCAGCCATGCCCCAAATCAAGTTCTACAAGCACGAGCCGCTCCCCCTGGAGTTCCACAAGGTCAAGGTCGTCCAGCAGCTGAAGCTGCTCCCGGCGCGGGAGCGCCTGGCGCGGATGCGGGAGGCGGGCTTCAACACTTTCCAGCTCCACAACGCCGACATCTTCATGGATATGCTCACCGACTCCGGCGTCAACGCCATGAGCGACATGCAGGTGGCCGCCACCATGCACGCCGACGATGCCTACGCCGGCAGCGAGACCTTCTTCATCATGCGGGACAAGCTGGAAGAGATTTTCGGGATGCCCTACTGCCTCCCCGCCCACCAGGGCCGCGCCTGTGAGAACATCCTGGCCACCCGTTTCGTAAAGCCCGGCAGCGTCGTCATCATGAACTACCACTTCACCACCGCCAAGGCCCACATCACCCGCGTGGGGGGCCGTGTGGAGGAACTGGTCAAGGATGAGGGCCTGGTCTCCAAAAGCTCTCTTCCCTTCAAGGGCAACATCGACCTTCAGAAGCTGGAAGCCTGCATTCAGAAGGAGACCCCGGAGAACGTGGCCTTCCTGCGCCTGGAGTCCGGCACCAACCTGATCGGCGGCCAGCCCATCTCCTATGAGAACATGAAGGCGGCCACGGACATCGCCAAGCAATACGGCATCCTGACGGTGCTGGACGCCTCCCTGCTCCAGGACAACCTCTACTTCATCAAGGTCCGGGAGCCGGGCATGGCGGACAAGAGCGTGCGGGAGATCACCCGCATGATCGCGGACCTCTTCGACATCGTCTACTTCTCCGCCCGCAAATTCGGCTTCGCCCGCGGCGGTGCCATCGTCCTGCGGGACAAGGAGCTGTTCCACTCCATGGAGGACCTGATCCCCATGTTCGAGGGCTTCCTGACCTATGGCGGCATGTCCGTCCGGGAGATGGAGGCCATGACCGTGGGCTTTGACGAGTCCATGGACATGGACATCATCTGCCAGGGTCCCCAGTTCATCGAGTACGCCGTGCGCCAGATGGACGCCTACGGCATCCCGGTCATCACCCCCGGCGGCGGCCTGGGCGCGCATCTGGACTGCCTGGACTTCATCCCCCACGTCCCCCAGCAGCAGTACGCCGCCTGCGCCCTGTCCTGCGCCCTGTACATCTGCGGCGGCATCCGCGGCATGGAGCGCGGCACCCTCTCCGAGGAGCGCAACGCCGACGGCAGCGAGCGCATCGCCTCCATGGAGCTGCTGCGCCTGGCCTTCCCCCGCCGGGTCTTCACCCTCTCCCAGACCGAGTACGTCATCGACCGGGTCAAGTGGCTCTACGACCACCGCGACCTGGTGGGCGGCCTCCGCTTCGTCCACGAACCGGCCACCCTCCGCTTCTTCACCGGCGTCCTGGAGCCCATCGGCGACTGGCCGGAGAAGCTGACCGAAGCCTATGTGGCGGAGTTCGGGGAGGATCAGTAAAACCGAACAGACAGGCA
>JAFYIF010000337.1 GCA_017538775.1 Oscillospiraceae bacterium
CCAACGACGTGGCCGGCGACGGCACCACCACCGCCACCGTGCTCGCTCAGACGATGATCAACGAGGGCGTCAAGAACCTGGCCGCCGGCGCCAACCCGATGGTCATGCGCCGCGGCATCCAGAAGGCCGCCGAGGCCGCCGTGGCCGCCATCCGGGAGAACAGCCAGCCCGTCAGCGGTACGGACGACATCGCCCGCGTGGGCACCGTCTCCTCCGGCGAGGCTTCCGTGGGCAAGCTGATCGCCGAGGCCATGGAGAAGGTGGGCCAGGCCGGTGTCATCACCCTGGAGGAGAGCAAGACCGCCGAGACCTACACCGAGGTCGTGGAAGGGATGCAGTTCGACCGCGGCTATCTCAGCCCCTACATGGTCACCGATCCCGACAAGATGGAGGCCAACCTGGAGGAGCCCTTCATCCTGCTGTATGACAAGAAGATCTCCAACATCCAGGAGGTCATCGGCCTGCTGGAGAGCATCGTGAAGATGGGCAAGCCCCTGCTGATCATCGCCGAGGACGTGGAGGGCGACGCCCTGGCCACCCTGGTGCTGAACAAGCTGCGCGGCACCTTCAACTGCGTCTGCGTCAAGGCCCCCGGCTACGGCGACAAGCGCAAGGAGATGATGGCCGACATCGCGGCCCTCACCGGCGGCATGGTCATCTCCAGCGAGATGGGCATGGACCTGAAGGATGCCACCATCGAGACCTGCGGCCGCGCCCACCAGGTCACCGTGACCAAGGACACCACCACCATTGTGGACGGCTACGGTGCCCCCGAGGACATCGCCGACCGCGTGGCCGCCATCAAGCACCAGATCGAAGTCACCACCAGCGAGTACGACAAGGAGAAGCTGGAAGAGCGCCTGGCCAAGCTGGGCGGCGGTGTGGCCGTCATCAAGGTCGGCGCCGCCACTGAGGTGGAGATGAAGGAGAAGAAGCTGCGCATCGAGGACGCCCTGAACGCCACCCGCGCCGCTGTGGAAGAGGGCATTGTCGCCGGCGGCGGCAGCGCCTACGTCATCGCCGGCCTGGCCGCCGCCAAGGTGGCCGCCGAGCTGCACGGCGACGAGAAGACCGGCGCCAACCTGGTGGCCGCCGCGCTCCAGGCGCCGATCCGCCAGATCGCGGCCAACGCCGGTGTGGAGGGCGCCGTGATCTACGAGAAGGTCTCCAGCAGCGACTCCGCCAGCTTCGGCTACGACGCGGCCAACGACTGCTACGGCGACATGCTCAAGGCCGGCATCGTGGACCCGACCAAGGTCTGCCGCAGCGCCCTGGAGAACGCCGCCAGCATCGCCGGCATCGTCCTCACCACCGAGTCCCTGGTGGCCGACAAGCCCGAGCCCCCCGCTCCCGCCGCCCCCGCCATGGACCCCGGTCTGGGCGGGATGTATTGAGAAACAGCCCATAAAAACCCGCGCACCCCGACGCCAAACGAGCGTCGGGGTGTTTTTTCCGGCGGGAGCGTCTTGCTTTTCCCCCGACATACCGATATAATATCCACAAAAAAGGGGGGAGCGCCTGATGGCACGCGAAGACCTGTCTGCCCGGCAGGATATGCGCCCGTCCAAAATGGAACGGCTGACGGAGGACGACCTGCGCCAGGCGGAGCGGGAGCGTTCCTATGAGTATGGTCTGCCCGAATACCTCCAGCACGACCTGGACGCCTACAAGGAGGGGCTCCGGACCGACAGCGGGCTCCTGGACTGTCTCTGGGGGGAACTCTACGGCAGCATCAACGTGGCGGCGATCGATGACGGGTGCATCACGCCGGAACACGCGGCGTATCTGCGGAACAAGTATCTGTTTGGAGGCGGCGCATGATCGACTTTTCAGCATGTCGGGTGATACCGGGCAGGGCCTACAGCGGGGCCAACGGCAGCAAGATTGCGGTGGAGTATGACGGCGCGGTCTATATGCTGAAATTTCCGCCCTCCGGGAAGGGGAAGCCCACGGAACTGTCCTATACGAACAGTTGCATCAGCGAACCTCCTATTGTGTGAACACAGGGCAGAGGCAACCCGAAAACGCGGTTGAATCTGCCCTGTGTATCTTTTTTCAGAAGGAGCGGAGGGACCCTCAGCCCTCGATCTCCTCATAAAACTCCGAAAGCATCAAATTCTCATTTTTCTCCTCCGCCCATCTCACAGTCCACTGCCCGTTGAACACCAGCAGGTTCCGCCCCCGCACGTCCTGGACCCACAGCACGTCCCTGGGGAGGTTGTAGTCTCCGGCTTGGAAGTCGGCGTTGCCCACCCGGCGGATGAACTCGTGGGGGAGGTCCCGCTGGCGGAATTCCACGCCGTACTCGCTCTTCATGCGGAAGCGCAGCACGTCGTACTGGAGGACGCCCACGACGCCCACCACCACCTGCTCCATGCCGCTGCCAGGGTAGAAGAAGATCTGGATCGCGCCCTCCTGGGCAATCTCCGTCATGCCCTTGGCGAACTGCTTGCGCTTCATGGAGTCGATCTGTTCGATGACGGCGAAGTGTTCCGGGGCAAAGGTGGGGATGCCGGAGAAGCGCTTTTCCTCGCCGACTTCACAGACCGTGTCGCCGATGGAGAAGATGCCGGGGTCGAAGACGCCGATGATATCCCCGGCGTAGGCCTCGTCGATGATGTCCCGCTCCTGGGCCATCATCTGCTGGGGCTGACTCAGCCGCAGGGCCTTGCCGCCCTGGACGTGGAAATACTCCCGCCCCCGCTGGAAGCGCCCGGAGCAGATGCGCAGGAAGCTCACCCGGTCCCGGTGGGCGCGGTTCATGTTGGCCTGGATCTTGAAGACAAAGGCGGAGAAGCCCGGATCGCAGGGGTCCACGGTCTCGCCCTCCACGGTCTGCCGGGGCAGGGGCGGGGTGGTCAGCTCCAGGAAGTGCTCCAGGAACTGCTTCACGCCGAAGTTGTGCAGGGCCGAGCCGAAGAACACGGGGCTGAGCAGCCCGTGGCGCACGGCCTCCAGGTCGAAGTCCGCCCCCGCGCCCTCCAGCAGCTCCACGCTGTCCGTCAGCTCCTTTCGGAAGCGCTCCCCGATCAGCGCGTCCAGGGCCTCGGTGTCCTCAATGGGGCAGTCGATCTCCTCCAGCCGCCTGGCCCCACCGTGGTAGTCGCCGTAGGTCAGCATCCGCCGGGCCGTGCGGTCATAGACGCCGCGGAAGGTGACACCGCAGCTGACGGGCCAGTTCATCGGATAGGTGGCGATGCCGAACTCCGTCTCCAGCTCGTCCAGCAGCTCAAAGGGGTCCCGGGCCTCGTGGTCCATCTTGTTGATGAAGGTGAAGATCGGGATGCCCCGGCGGGACACCACCCGGAACAGCTTCCGGGTCTGGGGCTCGATGCCCTTGGCCGCGTCGATCACCATGATGGCGCTGTCCGCCGCCATGAGGGTGCGGTAGGTGTCCTCGGAGAAGTCCTGGTGTCCGGGGGTGTCCAGGATGTTGATGATCTTCCCGCCGTATGCAAATTGCAGCACGGAGCTGGTGACGGAGATGCCGCGCTGCCGCTCGATCTCCATCCAGTCGCTGACCGCGTGGCGGTCCCCCTGCTTGCCCTTCACGCTCCCGGCGGACTGGATCGCCCCGCCGTAGAGCAGCAGTTTTTCTGTCAGTGTGGTTTTGCCCGCGTCCGGGTGGGAGATGATGGCGAAGGTCCGCCGCCGCTCGATCTCCCGTTGCAAATCATTCATAGTCGTTTGTTCCTTTGATCGTAATACTTTATTCTATTCCGAATGCCGGAAAATGGCAAGATAAAAATGAGCGCGCTATCCCAGCGCCACATCCAGCGCCATCATCAGGCTGAAGCCAAAGGCAAAGCTGATGACGCCGACGTTGGAGTGTTCCCCGGCGGACATCTCCGGGATCAGCTCCTCCACCACCACATACAGCATGGCCCCCGCCGCGAAGCTCAACAGATAGGGCATGGCCGGGACCACCAGCCCCGCCACGACCACGGTCAGCGCGCCGAACAGCGGTTCCACCGCCCCGGACAGCACGCCCAGCCAGAAGGCCTTCGGCTTGCTTTTCCCCTCCGCATACAGGGGCATGGAGATGATCGCCCCTTCCGGGAAGTTCTGAATGGCGATGCCCAGGGCCAGAGCCAGCGCGGCCCCCGCCGTGATGTTCCCCGAGCCGCTGCGCAGCCCGGCATAGACCACGCCGACGGCCATGCCCTCCGGGATGTTGTGCAGCGTGACGGCCAGCACCAGCATGGCCGTGCGCGGCAGCCGGCTTTTCGGCCCCTCCGCCTGGTCGATCCGCTGGTGCAGATGCGGGATGACGTGGTCCAGGAGCAATAAAAACAGAATGCCGAGCCAGAACCCGACGACAGCGGGGAGAAAGCCCGGCTGCCCCGCCGTCGCGGCCTGTTCGATGGCGGGGATCAGCAGACTCCAGATCGAAGCCGCCACCATCAC
>JAFYIF010000338.1 GCA_017538775.1 Oscillospiraceae bacterium
TACTGGCCTCGGTGCTGATTGCGGTGGTAGTTGTGGTGCTGCTGATGCGCAGCATGACCCGCAGGGAGCGGCGGCGCCAAAGGGTGAGAGACCTCGAAAGGGAAGAACAACTGTACCGCGAGAAGATGAATTTCTTTTCGGGCATCATACACGAGATTAAAACCCCGTTGACGCTCATCAAGACTCCTCTTCAAAACTTGATGTCGCGCCTCCGCGAGGCTAGCCCGGAGGAAGGGGAGGAACGCATATGCGAATCCTGGTGGCGGACGACGAGCGGGAGATCACCAAGGCGCTCCGGGCGGTGCTGGAGCGCCAGAAGTACACGGTGGACGTGGTGGCAAACGGGGACGACGCGCTGCACTACGCCCTGACCGGGAGCTATGACTGTGTGGTGCTGGACATCATGATGCCGGGCCGGGACGGGCTTTCCGTCCTCCGGGAACTGCGCAGCGCGGGCCAGAGCGTGCCCGTTCTGCTGCTGTCGGCCCGGGGGGAGCTGTCGGACCGGGTGACGGGGCTGGAGGCCGGGGCGGACGACTATCTGCCCAAGCCCTTCGCCATGACGGAACTGCTGGCCCGGGTCCGGGCGCTGCTGCGGCGCAGCGGCGGCTACGCCACGGAGATCCTGCGCTTCGGCAGCCTCTGCCTGAACTGCGCCAGCTATGAGCTTTCCGCCCCCACCGGTGCCGTCAAACTCAACAACAAGGAGTTCCAGATCATGGAGCTGCTGCTGCGCAACCCCCGGCGCGTCTTCTCCACCGAGGAGCTGATGCGCAAATGCTGGAGCTGGGACAGCGAGGCGGAGATCCACGTGGTCTGGACGAACATCGGCAATCTCCGCCGCAAACTGAGCCAGATCGGGGCCGACGCGGAGATCGGCTCCATCCGGGGCGTGGGCTATCAGCTGGAGGAACGCAAATGCTGAGGCGTCTGCGCTGGAAGTTCATCGGCACCGCCATGCTGGCCGTGCTCATCGTGCTGACGCTGCTGGTCAGCGGGATCAACCTGGCCTATCGCAGCATCAGCATCGACGGCCTCGACCACATGCTGGACATGATCGCCGCCAACCAGGGGCGCATCCCGGAGAACGTGCCGGGGACCGCGCCCTGGGGCTTCCGGATGACGCCGGAGACGCCCTTCGAGACGCGCTTTTTCCTGGTCCGGCGCATGGCGGGCGGGGAGGATGTGGCGGTCCAGACGGACTACATCGCCTCCGTCTCCGCGGAAGACGCGGAAACCTATCTCCGTCAGGCCCTCGCCGCCGGACAGACGCGGGGCTTTGTGGCCCAGTACCGCTTCCTGCGGGTGCAGGAAGCGGACGGCACGGTCTTTGTCTTTCTGGACAGCAGCCGCCAGCTGCAGGCCTTCCGGACGCTGCTGCTGATCTCCTCTCTGATCACCTGCGCGGCGCTGTGCCTGACCTTCTTCCTGGTGTGGCTGCTGTCCAGCCGGGTGATCCGCCCCACGCTGCGCAGCATCGAAAGCCAGAAGCGCTTCATCACCGACGCCAGCCACGAGATCAAAACGCCACTGACCGTCATCAGCTCCTACGCGGACGTGATGTGCATGGAGGACGAGCAGAACGAGTGGGCCCGGGGCATCCAGAAAGAGAGCCACCGCCTGGCGCAACTGGTGGCCGACCTGGTGCTGCTCTCCCGCTGGGATGAGGAGGAGCCCATCCGGGAGACGCGCCGCTTCGACCTCAGCCGCGCCATCTGGGATACCGTCACCCCCTACAAGCACCTGGCGGAGGCCGGGGGCATGCGCTTTTCCGTGCAGATCGCGGAGGGCTTGCAGCTGGAGGGCGACGAGGGGGCGATCCAGACCGCCCTGTCCACGCTGCTGGAAAACGCGGTGAAGTACAGTCTGCCGGACAGCGAGATCCATCTGACGGCGGAGAAGCTCAAGCGCAGCGTCAGCATCCAGGTCTCCAACGCCTGCGCGTTGCCGGAGGACCTGGAGCTGGAGCGCCTGTTCGACCGCTTCTACCGCGCCGACCCCTCCCGCTCCCGGGATTCCGGCGGGGCGGGGGTGGGGCTTTCAATCGCCCGGGCCATTCTGGAAGCCCACGGGGGCAAGATCGCCGCCAGCCGGGAGGCGGGGGACCGGGTCCTGTTCCGCATCACGCTCCCGGCGGCGTGAGTTGCGCTTTCACCATTTTATAAAAGGAGGACTGCGCCATGTCCTCAAGCAGAGGATACCTGGACTACATCCTGGAACAGCTTTCGGAGCTGGAGGACCTCGCCTGGCGGGGGATGATGGGGGAGTATGTCCTCTATCACCGCGGAAAGGTCTTCGGCGGGATCTATGACGACCGCTTCCTGGTCAAGCCGACCCCCGCCGCCGAAGCCAGACTGCCGGGGGCGGCCCGGGAGCTGCCCTACGAAGGCGCCCGGGAGATGCTTCTGGTGGACCGGGTGGACGACCGCGCCTTTCTGCGGGAGCTGGTGGAAGCCATGGACGCGGAGCTGCCCGCACCCAAGCGGCGGAACCGGGCAAAGCCCGCGCCGCCTACTCAAACGGACCAATCTGACAAGGAGGAACCCCCGATGCTGCAAGTTTACTGTTACAGCAGATGCACCACCTGCAAGAAAGCCCTGGCCTGGCTGGACGCCCACGGCCTGGCGCACACAGACCTCGACATCAAGACCGAGCACCCGGACGAAGAGACCCTGCGCCGCTACCACGCCAGGAGCGGTCTGCCGCTCAAGCGCTTTTTCAACACCAGCGGCATCCCATACCGGGAGCTGGGCCTGTCCAAAAAGCTGCCGGAACTGTCCGAGGACGAGCAGTTCCGCCTGCTGGCCGGGGACGGGATGCTGGTCAAGCGGCCCCTGGTGGTGGGGGAGGACTTCGTCCTGACCGGCTTCAAAGAATCGGAGTGGGCGGAGAAGCTGCTGCCCTGAGGGCGGCTCCGTCCCGGTACGAATTCTCCGAAAGGCGGCGGAAAACTACCGTCGCTTTTCGTCAAATTGCAAGAAAAGCAAATTTCCTGTTGACATTTTATCCGTTGCGTGTATGATAGCAGTCATACAACAACTGAATATTGCAATGAAAGGATAGAGGCGCGGGCTTTATCAGTACCGCAGGTGTCAAAGGCGTTCGCAGCGCCCTTGCCTGCCGGAAAAGGAAAGACCGCCGAAGGCCTGGCAGCGGACCCGGCCTGGTCGTGCGGAAAAGATCCGTATGACTGTCGCTTTTTGCGGAGAGCTATGGATTGATTGCGTGTTCCCCCGTTTGGGGAATCGAAAGCTGCGCGCCGTATGTCCTTTGATGACTGCGGCGCGCATATGCGTCCTTTGTGCAATACTCGGAAAAAACAAAAGGAGAAAAAACCATGACAGACCATCTCATTTTTCGCGGCGTAGCCACCGCGCTCATCACCCCGATGACCGAGGACGGCGTGGACTATCCCGCGCTGGGCAAGCTCATCGACTGGCAGATCGACGAGGGCATCAACGGCCTGGTCATCGCCGGGACCACCGGCGAGGGCTCGACCCTGACGGACGCGGAGCACCGGGAGGTGCTGCGCTACAGCGTGGAGCGGGCTGCGGGCCGCGTCCCCATCATTGCGGGCACCGGCTCCAACGACACGGCCTACGCCGTGGACCTGACCGCCTACGCCAGCGAGATCGGCGCGGACGCCATGCTGGTGGTCACGCCCTACTACAACAAGGCCACCCAGAACGGCCTCATCAAGATGTTCCACACCATCGCGGACGCCTCCACCAAACCCATCATTCTCTACAACATCCCCTCCCGCACCGGCGTGAACATCGAGCCGGAGACCTTCGTGGCCCTGGCGGAACACCCCAACATCACCGCCATCAAGGAGGCCAGCGGCAACATCTCCAAGATCGTGGAGACCGCCGCCCTGGTGGGGGACAAGCTGGACATCTATTCCGGCAACGACGACCAGATCGTGCCGCTGCTGTCCATGGGCGGAGCCGGCGTTATCTCCGTGCTGTCCAACGTCCTGCCGCGCAAGACCGTGGAGCTGTGCGACCGCTTCTTCGCCGGGGACGTGGCCGGGAGCGCGGCGCTGCAGCTGGAACTGTTTCCGCTGGTGCGCGCCCTGTTCTCCGAGGTCAACCCCATCCCCGTCAAGGCTGCCATGGCCGAGATGGGCTTCTGCCGGAACATCCTGCGCCTGCCCCTGACCCAGATGGAGCCGAAGCACGCGGAGGTCCTGTTCCAGCGGATGCGCGAGCAGGGTCTGCTGGCCTGAGCGGGGACGGAACCATGAAGATTCTGGTGAGCGGACTGGGCGGCCACATGGGCAGGGAAGTGGCCCGCCTGGCCCAGAGCGGCTGCCGGGGCGCGCGATTGGCCGCCGGCGTGGACGTGAACGGCTGCGCGGACTTCGGCGTGCCCTGCGCCCTCAGTTTCTCCGAAGCCTGTGCGGACGTGGACTGCATCGTGGACTTCTCCAACCACAAGGCCACGGCGGAGCTGTTGGACTTCGCCCTGACCCACCGGCTCCCGCTGGTGCTGGCCACCACCGGCCAGACGGAGGAAGAGCGCGCCGCGATCGTGAAAGCTGCGGAACAGATTCCCGTCTTTTTCGCGGCCAACTACTCCCTGGGCGTGGCGCTGCTGCTGGAGCTGGCCAAGCGCGCGGCGGCGGTCATGTCCGACGCGGAGATCGAGATTGTGGAGATCCACCACAACCGGAAGCTGGACGCCCCCAGCGGCACGGCCCTGGCCCTGGCGGAAGCTATCCAGGAGGTGCGCCCGGATTCCACGCTGAGCATGGGCCGGAGCGGACACGCCAAGCGGACGAAGCAGGAGATCGGCATCCAGTCCGTCCGCATGGGCAACATCGTGGGCATCCACGAGGTCATGGTGGGCACGGCCAACGAGACCGTCACCCTGCGCCACGAGGCCTACAGCCGGGCCCTCTTCGCCGAGGGCGCGCTGGCGGCGGCGCAGTTTCTGATGGGCAAAGGACCCGGACTTTATAATATGCAGAGTATGCTGGCGCTGTAAAGGAGGCATCGGATGAAACTCGGAATCTACGGATACGGCAACATCGGACGCGGCGTGGAATGCGCCATCCGGCAAAACCCCGATCTGGAGCTGGTGGGCGTCTTCACCCGCCGCAGCCCGGACGCGGTCCAGACCCTGACGGGCGCGCCCGTCTACGCGGCGGCGGACATCGCCTCCTTCGTGAATGACATCGACGCGATGGTGATCTGCGGCGGCAGCGCCACGGACCTGCCGGAGATGACGCCGATGCTGGCAAAGCTGTTCAACGTGGTGGACAGCTTCGACACCCATGCCCGCATCCCGGAGCATTTCGCCGCAGTGGACGCTGCGGCGCGGGAGACCGGTCACACGGCCCTGATCTCCGGCGGCTGGGACCCGGGGATGTTCTCCCTGAACCGCCTCTACGGCTCCGTCATTTTGCCGGAAGGGAAGGACTACACCTTCTGGGGCAGGGGGGTCAGCCAGGGGCACTCCGACGCCGTGCGGCGCATCCCCGGCGTGCTGGACGCCCGGCAGTACACGGTCCCCATCCCGGAGGCCCTGGAGGCCGTGCGCAGCGGGGCCATGCCGGAGCTGAGCACCCGGCAGAAGCACCGGCGCGAATGCTACGTCGTGGCGGCGGAGGGCGCGGACAAGGCCGCCATTGAGCAGGCCATCGTCACCATGCCCAACTATTTCGCCGACTATGACACCAGCGTGACCTTCATCAGCGCCGAGGAGATGAAAGAGAAGCATTCCGCGCTGCCCCACGGCGGCATGGTGTTCCGGACCGGCAAAACCGGCCTGAACGGGGAACACAGCCACACCATCGAGTATCGCCTGCAACTGGATTCCAACCCGGAGTTCACCGCCGGGGTGCTGGTTGCCCTGGCCAGAGCGGTGATCCGCATGAACGGAAGGGGAGACCTGGGCTGCAAGACCGTCTTTGATGTGGCCCCGGCAGACCTCTCGGCACTGACGCCGGAAGCGCTGCGCGCCACGATGCTTTGAGGGCTGAGGCCATGTTTGTCTGTGAGAACATCGCCGTCGGCGCGGACGGGCGTCTCCGCTTTGCCGGACAGTCCGTGCGCGCCCTGGCGGAGGAGTACGGCACGCCCCTCTACCTGATGGACGAGGACCGCATCCGCCACAACTGCCGCGTCTATCTGGACGCCTTCCGCCGCTGCTTCCGGCCCGGCTCCGTGCCCCTGTACGCCAGCAAGGCCAACGCCTTCCGCCGCATCTATCAGATCATGGCGGAGGAGGGGATGGGCATCGACGTGGTCTCCGTGGGCGAGATCTACACCGCCGCCCGGGCCGGGTTCGACATGGCCCAGGCCTATTTCCACGGCAACAACAAGACGCCGGAGGACATCGCCTTTGCGATGGAGCAGGGGGTGGGCTGGATCGTCATCGACTGCGCCGGGGAACTGGAGGCGGTGGAGGCGGAGGCCACCCGCCGGGGCATCCGGCAGAAGGCCCTGCTGCGCATCACCCCCGGCATCGACCCCCACACCTATGAGGCCGTGGCCACCGGAAAGGTGGACAGCAAATTCGGCACGCCCATCGAGACCGGACAGGCGGAGGAGCTGCTGTTGCAAGCGCTGCAATGCTCTCACATGGAACTGACAGGATTCCACTGCCATGTGGGCTCCCAGGTGTTCGGGGAGGATGTGTTTGAACGCACGGCGGAGGTCATGCTGCACTTCATGGCGGAGATGCGCGCGCGTCACGGCTATGTGGCTGAGCAGCTGGACCTGGGCGGCGGCTACGGGGTGCGCTATGTGGACGCGGACCCGGCGCTGGACATCGGCGCGAAGATCGAAAGCGTCGCCCGGACCCTCAAGAACCTTTGCGCTGCGCTGGACTACCCGGAGCCGATGATTCTGATGGAGCCCGGGCGCAGCATCGTGGCGGACACCGGAATGACGGTCTACCGGGTGGGCAGCGTGCGGCAGATCCCCGGCTTCAAGAACTACATCTCCGTGGACGGCGGCATGAGCGACAACCCGCGCTA
>JAFYIF010000339.1 GCA_017538775.1 Oscillospiraceae bacterium
CGGGAGCGGCTGCTGAACAGTCGGCAGCGGAGCCTGACCGTGGCGCGGCGGGACTTCACCCGGCTGACCGCCGCCCTGGACGCCCTGAGCCCGCTGAAGGTGCTCTGCCGCGGCTACGCCATCGCCGCCGCGCCGGACGGCCGGGTGCTGCGCAGCGTGGCGGACAGCGCCCCGGGCGCGGCAGTGCGCGTCACGCTCTCGGACGGGGCGCTGGACTGCCGGGTGGAGGACATCGAGCGAAAGGAGACCGAGCATGGCCGAGCAGAAGGAACTGGACTTTGAGGCCGGACTGAAGCGGCTGGAGCGCATCGTCGCGGCCCTGGAGCAGGGCAACGCCAGCCTGAGGGAGAGCATGGCCCTGTTTGAGGAGGGCGCGGCCCTGGTGCGCCGCTGCAACGAGCAGCTGGACCGGGCCGAGCAGCAGGTGCTGCGGCTCCAGAAGGGGCCCGACGGCGCGCCGGTGGAACTGCCCTTCGACGGAGCGGAGCAATAAGCCGCGCCGAAGGCGCTTGCTTGCTCTTGCAGGGGATGTGCAAAAAAACCCAAAAATATTGTTGAATTTTTGTCAATAAAAAAGTTCTCTCCGTATTGTGCGGGGAGAATTTTTGCGTTATAATACGAATATGCATGAACGGTTTGCATGATTCGAGTTTGGAAACAGAGAGAGGATATTGCCTTGAAGCGATTGGACCGAATCCATTCCTCCGCGGATGTAAAGGCGCTGTCGGCGGACGTGCTGCCGGAGCTGTGCCAGGAGCTGCGGGAGGAAGTTCTGGCCACCGTGTCGCGCAACGGCGGACACCTGGCCTCGTCTCTGGGAGCGGTGGAGCTGACCGTGGCGCTGCACCGGGTATACGACAGTTCCAGGGACCGACTGGTGTTCGACGTGGGACACCAGTGCTATGCGCACAAACTCCTGACCGGGCGGCGGGACCGCTTTGACAGTCTGCGGCAGCTGGGCGGACTGGCGGGCTTCCCCCGGCCCAATGAGAGCCCGGACGACGCGGCCATCGGCGGCCACGCCTCCACCAGCGTGTCCGTGGCCCTGGGCATGGCCCGGGCCAGGACCCTGCTGGGGGAGGACTACGGCGTGGTGGCCATCATCGGCGACGGGGCCCTGACCGGCGGCGTGGCCTACGAGGGCCTGTGCGACTGCGGCAACAGCAAGGAGAACATTCTGGTGCTCCTGAACGACAACGCCATGAGCATCAGCGAGAACGTGGGCGGCATGAGCCGGCTTTTGGCAAAGGTGCGCGTCCGCTCCGACTATCTCCGCTTCAAGCGTTTCTACCGGCGCACGGTGGGGCGCTATCAGATCCTGTATCGAATGCTCCACTGGCTGAAAGAGCGGGTGAAGGACCTGTTCCTGCCGGACAACATGTTCGAGGATATGGGTTTTTATTATCTCGGTCCGGTGGACGGCCACGACGTGAAGGGCCTGGAGCGGGTCATCACCTACGCCCGGAGCATCGGCGGCCCGGTGCTGCTCCACGTCTGCACCCAAAAGGGCAAGGGCTACGCCCCGGCGGAGCAGGACCCTGCCCACTACCACGGCGTCGGCCCCTTTGACCTGGACCGGGGCGTGGAGACCGGACAGAAGGAGAGCTTTTCCTCCGTCTTCGGCGCGGCGCTGTGCGAGCTGGCGGAGCAGGACAATCGCATCGCGGCGGTCACCGCCGCCATGACCGACGGCACGGGCCTGGACGACTTCGCCCGGCGCTTCAAAGAACGCTTTTTCGACGTGGGCATCGCCGAGGGCCACGCCACGGCCATGTGCGCCGGGCTGGCCCAGCAGGGGATGCGCCCGGTCTTCGCGGTCTATTCCAGCTTCCTCCAGCGGGCCTACGACATGCTGATCCACGACGTGGCCCTGAGCGGCGTCCATGTCGTGCTGGGCGTGGACCGGGCCGGGCTGGTGGGGGCCGACGGGGAGACCCATCAGGGGGCTTTCGACGTGGGCTATCTCTGCTCCGTCCCGGGTATGCGGCTCTGGGCCCCGTCCAGCTATGCCGAGCTGCGGGCCATGCTGCGCCTGGCGCTGGAGGCCCCCGGCCCCGCCGCGGTCCGCTATCCCCGGGGCGGCGAGGGGGCCTACAAAGGCGACAGCTCCGCCCTGGACACTTTGCTGCTGCGCCGCGGCGGGGACCTGACCCTGGTCAGCTATGGCATTTTGATCAACGAGGCCCTGGCCGCAGCGGAGACCCTGGCCGGGGAGGGGATCGAGTCAGACGTGCTGAAACTCAACCGCCTGGACGCCCCGGACCTGGAGCCGGTGTGCGCTTCCGTTTCTCGGACCGGACGGCTGCTGGTGCTGGAGGACAGCGCCCGGGTCGGCGGCATGGGCACAAGAATTCTGGCGGAGCTGGCCCGGCACAGCGTCCCGCTGCTTGCCCAGCGGCTGCTGGACCTGGGGGACGGCGTGGTGCCGCACGGCGAGGTGGCGCAGCTCCGGGCCATGCTGGGGCTGGACGCCGCCGGGGTGGTCCGGGCCGCCGGGGAGCTGGTGCGCGGATGAAAAAAGTGCGACTCGATCAGCTCCTGACCGACCGGGGCCTGGAACCCAGCCGGGAGCGGGCGCGGCTGGCCATCATGGAAGGGCGCGTCTTCGTGGACGGGCAGCGGGTGGACAAGCCCGGCGCGCCGGTCAGTCCGGAGGCGCGGCTGGAAAAGCGGGGGGAGAGCCTCCGCTGGGTCAGCCGGGGCGGCCTCAAGCTGGAAAAGGCGCTGAAAGCCTTCGAGTACGACCCCGGCGGCCTGACCTGCCTGGACTGCGGGGCCTCCACCGGCGGCTTCACCGACGTGCTGCTGCAAAGCGGGGCCAAAAAGGTCTACGCCGTGGACGTGGGTTACGGCCAGCTGGCCTGGAAGCTGCGGCAGGACGAACGGGTGGTGAATCTGGAGCGCACCAACGTGCGCTATTTGACGCGCACGCAGATCCCGGAGGACATCGACCTGGCGGTGATGGACCTGGCTTTCATCTCCATCCGCCTGGTGCTGCCCGCCGTCCACGCCCTGCTGCGGCCCGACGGGGACCTGATCTGTCTGGTCAAGCCCCAGTTCGAGGCCGGGCGGGAGAAAGTGGGCAAGAAGGGCGTGGTCCGGGACCCCGCCGTGCATCTGGAGGTACTGGAGCGGGCGCTGGAGTTTTTCCCGGAAGCGGGCTTCACGCCCCTGGCTTTGGACTTCAGCCCCATCCGGGGACCGGAGGGGAACATCGAATATCTGGCGCGGCTGAAAAAGGGGACGCACCCGGCCCCGCCGCTGGACCCGGCTGCGGTGGTGGAGGCCTCCCACCGGGCCTTCCGACCGGGGGAGAAGGAGGAAGCGCCATGCAGCGGGTGATACTCTGTCCCAATCCCTGTAAGGACAAGGGCTACGCCGTCACCCGCCAGGTCCGGGACCTGCTGGAGGGGGCCGGTTACGCGGTCAGCGTCAGCCCGGAGCTGCTGGACGGCGCGGAGGCGGCCTTGCCGGAGGACCTCCCCGGCTGCGAGCTGCTCCCGGCCCTGGCCGACGCGGTGCTGGTGGTGTCCCTGGGCGGGGACGGGACCATCATGCACACCGCCCGCCGTCTGCTGGGGCACGAGGTGCCCATCATCGGCGTGAACCTGGGCAACGTGGGCTTCCTGGCGGAGCTGGAGCGGGGGGAGATCCACCGCCTGGTGGACGCGGCGGGCGGCGACTACCGCCTCAGCCCCCGCATGATGCTGCGCGTCCGGGTGGAGCGCGGCGGCGAGACCGTCTATTCCGCCTACGCCCTGAACGACGTGTTCCTGCGGGGCCTCAGCCGGATGATCTCCATGAGCGCCCGGAGCGACGGGCGAAAGATCCTGGACTTTTCCGGGGACGGGGTGGTCATCGCCTCTCCCACCGGCTCCACCGCCTATTCCATGTCCGCCGGCGGCCCCCTGGTGGAGCCCACCGCCGAGAACATCATCCTGACGCCCATCTGCCCCCACGCACTGGCCGCCCGCAGCCTGGTCTTCACCTCCGACCGGGTCATCACCGTGACCCTGGGCCAGCTCCGGGGCAAGGCCGTCCTGTCCGCCGACGGCGGCACCTTCGAGGTATTCAGCGGAGATATCCTCCGTGTGGATAAAGCGCAGTACCGTACCATGATCGCCCATGTGGGCGACAAAGCATTCTACGACATCGTATACGAAAAATTGGGGGACACGAAATGAAATCCGAACGACAGAAAAAAATCCTGGAGATCATCAACCGCGAGAACGTGGAAACGCAGAACCAGCTCATCGAAGCCCTGGCCGCCGAGGGCATCCGCAGCACCCAGGCCACCTTGTCCCGGGACATCCGCGACATGCACCTGGTCAAGGAGATGAGCCCGGAGGGCGTCTACCGCTACACCGCCGGGAACCGGGACAGCGTGCTGGACCACGACATCCGCCTGCGGAAGATTTTCCGCGAGAGCGTGGTGGACTACGCCGTGGCCCAGAACCTGGTGGTCATCAAAACCCTTCCCGGCCTGGCCGACGCCGCCTGCTCCACCCTGGACGGCATGAGCATCCCCGGCCTGGTGGGCACCCTGGCCGGAGACGACACCGCCTTCATCGCCATGCAGGACAACGCCAGCGCCGAGCGCTTCTGCGAGGAGATCGAGAAGCTGCTTTGATCGCCCCAGTTTGGGCAAACCATATCCCCCCTCCCGGAACCCGCGTTCCGGAAGGGGGGACGGTTTTGGGGGGGTCATTCGCGTCCCACTGCGCCTGCAACACCGGCGATCTCCCGCTCCAGGTCGAAGCCGGCCTCCCGATATGTCTGATAGAACAGATCGTCGGATTCGACCGCCAGGATCAGCCACCTGCCGCCGTGCTTCATCAGAGAGATCTGATAGTGTGTCATAACGGAGGAAGGCGCGTCGCTGTCGCTGTATTGAAAATCCAGTCTTTCATACAGGTCCAGGATTGCAAGCTCGTTTTCCGCAGCAAAGCTCATGACCTGATAGGACGGAGAAAAGAATTGATATGTGACCCCTTCCGATTGATGCAGATACGCATGGTACGCGACGCAATCCCGGAACAGGGACAGGTTGTCCAGAAACGGCGCAAGCTGAGCGGTATGGAGCCTGGTTTCCGGGTAAAGAAGCTCCGTCTGCGCAGATCGAAAACCGGGATATGCTTCGAGCAGTCGCGCCAGCTCGTCGCGCTGCGCGGCGGGGACGGACGCGACCGTATCCTGCACCAGGTCCGATGCCTGACAGAGATAGCGCGCCGCAGCGGCTTCTTCCAGATAGGAGGTCACCAGATTGGCCGCTTCGCGCTTCGCCGAGGGCGACAGGGCGGGATAAACCGCATGGATGAGTCCGGCCAACAGGACGATGGCGGACAGAATGAGAGCGGATGATAGAAGCTTCTTTTTCATCGTTGTCACCTTCTGTTTCTTTCCTACTTGTTCTTCAAGCGCATATCGC
>JAFYIF010000340.1 GCA_017538775.1 Oscillospiraceae bacterium
GAGATCCCGCAAATCCATGCCGGAAAAGTCCAGCTCCCGCCCGTCCCCCCGGCGCTTTTGCAGCTCCAGTTGGGTGCAGACGGTAGCGTTGTCCGTGGGGCGCAGGGTCCGCACGGCCTCCCAAAGCTTCCGCTCCGTGTCCGCGTCCGCCAGTTCCGCCGCGTAGTTCAAAACATATGGGTCATGGCTGCGCCGCCACAGCTTCGGCAGCCAGCCCTGCGCCCCTTCCTCTGCGTTCACCAAATGCAGAACCGAAAGAATGCTCCTAAGGCATCGACGCATGGGAGAACATGGAGGCGGCTCACTTACTTCTTCTTTCGCAGTCTCCGCAAGATTCACCAGATGAAGAGCCGCAAGACAGTCCCGGAAGTTCTGGTGCATCAAGGCGAAGCGAGACATCTTCTCGTTGTCTTCTTTCCCCCCTTGATAGGGAAGCAGTAGGCCGCAGTCGTGCAGTACGGTTTGCAGCCAGTCCACACCGGAGAAGTCCGGTCTATCCCCCAGAGTCCGGCCAGGCATGTTTTCATATGTTTGTATCAAGCTGTCAAGATGCTTGGGCAGCGCGTCAAATTGCATTTCTTCCATGGCCTGTTTCACCAGGCGTTCAGCCTCGTCCTTCCGAAGCACGAAGCTGTACCGCTCCGTCATCTCCCAGGCGATGCGGGGCAGGATGTACTCACAGGCTATGGCGCAGCGCAGCACCCAGTCCTCGTCGTCATGCTTCATCAACTCCCGCTGGAGGAAGTTCCAGATCAGCGCCCCGCCGCTGTCGGCCAACTTGGGCGCAAGAGGGTATCCGGCCCAGGTTTTGGGCAATGCCCCGGTTTTGAGGTAGAGCATCAGGAACAGGGGGTAGCGCAGATCCTTCCAGATGGGCGCGGACTCCGGTGGAATCTCGCGATCATACTTTTCCAGATGCTCCCGGACCGCCTCCGGCGTCAGCGGCTCCAGCGTGACGGAGATCGGCTTCCCCGCCAGCTCCGCTCCCAGATTCAGCCCGTCCATGGGACGGGAGACCGCTACGAGCTGCACGCCGGGATGGTTTGTGAACCACTTGTTCACCGCCCGCAGCATTTCCCAGCGCTTGTCCGCCCGCACTTCGTTGAAGCCGTCCAGCAGCACCAGCAGATTGGGACGGTCTCCCATGGGGACGGATGTTAAGTCACAGATTTGCGGGCCGTATTTTTTCTTGTCAAGTCCTTCCAGATAATCCGAAATGCCGATCAGTGTCCCGTCTTTGCGGAGCAACTGGTGCATGGGGACGTAGATGGCGGGCACATCTTTGGCGTCCTCCGCGTTGCAGAGGCTGAACAGGGCCGTGGTCTTTCCGATGCCGCCCTCCCCTTCGATCACCACGTTGCGGACGGGTTTGATTTCCCAGCTTTTCCGCACGATGTCCCAAACCGGGCTGACCGGGCCGCCCTTTTCCACGCTGCCCCGGGCGGGGATCTGCGCAAATTCTTTTTCCTGGAAGCCGGGGAAGAGCTTTTGGTCGATCTCATCCACGGCGATCAGCTGGAAGCTGGGGTGGGCGTCCCGCGTCCGGCGGAGCGTTTCGGCAAGATAGGCGCGGAGGGCCGCGTCCTGGGCGGGTTCGGGGGCTTTGCGGCTGGGTTCGGGCGGCGTGGGAGAAGAACCGCGCATTGGAAACGGTTTGGCCTCTCTGGTGGACAGCTCCGGGCCTTCTTCCGGCTTCCAGAAACGGAAGCGCCGGTTGACCTGGTTTGTCTCCACATCCCAGTCCAGCCAGTAAAAGCCGAACTCGGAGTAATCGTCGTTCTGATCCGCAATGCTTTTTGCGCAGACGAGGTTGGGAATGGTGAGGCCGTCGGTCACGATGATGTTCCGTTCACGGATGTCCCATTCGGTGCGGTGCGCGTCCCCACAGAGGTAAGCACTGACCTTGTGATGCAGGAACACGGGGAGAAGCTGATTCCGGGTCTTCTCGCTGAGATCATAGAACTGGTTGTGGCCCAGCGCAAGGGCGGGGCGTTCCGCCGCCGTCCCGCTCCAGGTGGCGGGCGCGGAGGCTCCCGCAACGTCGGCAAGCTGGTCTCCCTTGCTGTGTCCGTCATAGATCAGCGCCGTGTTCAGGTGGAGCAGGTTCAAATCCTTTTCCCCGTGCCAGCATCGCACATGGACGGAGGCGGGGTACAAGGGATCGGCGAGATCGTCGAGATAGATGCCCAGCGCTTTCACAAAGTTGCAATAGGGCAGAAAAGCCTCCATGCGTTCTTCCAGATTATTCTCGGAGACCCCATCTTTCTCCATCGCTTTTCGGGTGTTTTCCTGATGCTGCTTCCAGCGTTTGTCCTTCGGATGCAGCAGCGGCTCCAGCACCCTATCATTCCCTACGTCATGGTTTCCGGGCACGACGAACACATCCCGCTCCATGCGCAGGCCCATCTTTTGCACCAGTTCCGTCAGGAATTCCGCCGCGTCCGTATAATC
Organism: Oscillospiraceae bacterium; assembly: GCA_017538775.1. Taxonomy (GTDB): domain Bacteria; phylum Bacillota; class Clostridia; order Oscillospirales; family Oscillospiraceae; genus RGIG7114. The sequence continues at coordinate 2,452 of JAFYIF010000340.1, forward strand.
GGCGTCGTTGAAATTGTGGAAATCCCCGGTCACGATCAGGAGTTTTTGGCCCTGCGGCAAGTGCGCGACCTTTTTCTCCGCTTCATGCAGCAGGATCTCCCGCATGTTGTTGGTCCCGGCATTGTTTTTGATGAAATGCAGATCGGAGATATGCAGAATCGTCACCATCGTCCTACACCACGCTCTCTGTCTCTAAATTCTACCACATCAAAAGTATAGCAGCATTCCGGGTTTCGTCAAGGGTTTGTGCGAAAAATGGGGGAGGTTAGACGAGGGCGGGGCGGGTTTGCCGGGGGCGCTGGCGTGGCTTGGCCGGGGA
>JAFYIF010000341.1 GCA_017538775.1 Oscillospiraceae bacterium
CCGCGCCGCGTCCGGTTCGGGGGCCGGGTGGTAATAGCGCGTCCTGCGCGTCAGCGTCTGCTGCCGGGTGCCGTCGAAGCTGCGCAGCACCGACCAGGAACGCAGCGGCCAGCGGGCGTCGCTCACGATCTCCGTCCAGTACAAACGGCCCGCGGAGGCGCTGTAGCGGGGATGCGAGAGGCCGGAGCCCATGAGGGTGACCGCCTGCTCCCGGCCGTCGGGGGCGAGCCAGACCAATTGGTTGGGGCGGGTGATACCGCTGCGCACGGCATACAGCCCGTCCGCCGCGCGGGTCAGGTCGCGGTATTCGGTGAAGCGTCGCGGGACGGCGCTGACGGGGGTGGCGGGCAGGAAGGGACCGCGCGCCGCCTCGTCCGCCTCCCAGGCCCGCTGCAGGCTGTCGCAGACGGCGGAGAAGGCGTCGCGGAAACGCAGGCCGGTGGCTTCGCGGACGGTCTTGTCCCAATTGAAAAGGGCCACGCCGCCGTGGTCGGCGACGCGCTGATAAAAGCGGGTGCTGAGGTCCGGGACGTCGAACACGGCCCGGATGCCGCCGATGGCGAGGTAGCCCGCGCGGTAATAGTCGGGGGTGTAGTAGCGCTGGGAGCCGTAGCGCCAGCGCCAGTAGTCGCGGCGGTCGCCCGCGGCGAAGCTCACGCGAAAATATTCGAGAAAGTCGGCGCTGCGTCCGCGGCCGGCGATGGACAGGGACGTCTCCGCCACCACGGCGTCGCCTTCGAGGAAGGCCGGACCGCCATAGACGGCGCAGAGGCCGCCGGCCGCCAGCTCCCCGCTTAAAGCATGGAGCCAACGGAAGGGTTTCGCAGCGCCTGCCTGCATCTGCGCGACGTGGCGGGATTCGTGCACGGCCAGCAGAAGGGGCCACGGCGTCGCGTCGAAGACGAATGCATCCGGGGTGGTGAGGAGCTCCAGGCGCCGGGGCGTCCAGGTGACCTGCCCGTTGGCCTGGGCGGACGCGGTGTGCAGCACGACGGGCATACGGGTGCGGTAGGCGTCGTTGGGGGTGAAACCGAGGCTCCCGCCCACGGGCGCGGCGGCCTGCTCCAGGGCCACGGCATACACCCGCGCCAGGGAGTCCAGCCCACGGGGGTAAATCAGCCGGTAACGCGGGGTGTCGATGCTGTTCCATCGCAGGCCGCCGGGATCTGCGCCCATCGTGTAGAACTGGGCATGCGCCGTCCGGGCCGGACCTGCCAGGGCCAGCAGCACGAGGAGTATGGCGCGCATGCATCTCATCAAGACACAAAAATACGGTTTTTTTGCTATCTTTACACCTTTGGATGAAACACACTGCGCTCATATCGCTGCTCTCTGTCTGCGCGCTGCTGTCCGCCTGTCACGGACGGCCGGGCGGGACGGACGCGGAGCAGCCGCTGCGCCCGTTCCCGCGGGTGGAGGTCCCGGCGGTGTACGTCGATCAGCAGGAGCGGCAGGACTACCTGCTGGACCATTTCTGGGATGCGTTTCTGTCCGGCAGCGGCCGCTGCGACGAGGAGGCCGTCCTGGGCGTGGCGCACGACGACGTGGAGAAGCAGGTGGCCACGTACGTCACGCTGCTGGAGATGATCCCGCTGCCGGAGGCGCAGCAGAAGATGCGGCTTTTTTTCTCCCAGGTGGAGAAGCGGCATGCGGCCGACACGGCCTCGCACGTCTTCCTGCTGATGGAGCAGATCGTGGTGCGCTACCTCTACGACCCCAATTCCCCGCTGCGCAGCGAAGACCTTTACCTCCCGTACGTGGAGGGCCTGGCGGCTTCGCCTTACACCCGCGAGGAGGCCCGGGCCGGCTATGCGTACGAAGCCCGCATGTGCGCCCTGACCCCCACGGGGTCCGTGGCCCCGGATTTCCGTTTCACGGACGCCCGCGGCCGTGTGCACCATCTGCACGAAGTGCGCGCCGACGCCACCCTGCTGTTCTTCAGCAACCCCGGCTGCTACGCCTGCCTGGACATCATCAACACCCTCAAGGGCGTCCCCGGCCTGGACGAGCTGATACGCCGCGGCGACTTCGCGGTGGTCAACGTCTATATCGACGAGGACGTGGACGCCTGGCGGGCGTATGAGCCGAACTATCCGCGCAACTGGCTGTGCGGCTATGACCCCGACGGACTCGTCCGCTCGGACCGGATCTACAACATCCGCGCGATCCCCTCGCTGTACCTGCTGGACGGCGAAAAGCGGGTCCTGCTCAAGGACGCCCCGACGGAGCGCGTCGTCTCCTGGATACAAGACAATCTGAAACCATAACAAGCCATGACGATCAAGAGAAAACTTTGGGGCAGGACCCCGGATGGCAAGGCCATCTTCCGATACACCCTGACCAACGGGAGCGGCGCTTCCGTGGTGCTGGGCAGCGTGGGCGCGGCCATCGTGTCCGTCAACGTCCCCGACAAGGACGGCAAGCTGGGCGACGTGGTGCTCGGCTACGGCCGGCCGGAGCAGTATTTTGCCGACGGCCCCTTCCTTGGCAAGTGCCCGGGCCGCTTCGCCAACCGCATCGCGAAGGGCAAATTCACCCTGGACGGCAAGGAGTACACGCTTCCCATTAACAACGGCCCCAACCACCTGCACGGCGGCCCGCAGGGCTTCGCCGACCAGGTCTGGGACTCCCGCAAGCACAAGGGCGGCGTGGAGTTCAAGTATGTCTCGCCGGACGGCGAAATGAGCTACCCCGGCAAGCTGGTGGTCGTGGCGCGTTATGAGTGGAGCGAGGAGAACGAGCTCCGCCTCACCTTCAGCGCGAAGAGCGACGCCAAGACGGTCGTGAACCTGACGAACCACGCCTACTTCAACCTCAACGGCGGCGGTTCCATCCTCCGGCAGTTCCTCAAGCTCAACTGCTCCGAGTACCTCCCCACCGACCCGACGCTCATCCCGCTGGGCGAGCCGGAGCCCGTGGCCGGCACGCCGATGGACTTCCTGAACGGCAAGACCCTCGGCCGCGACATCAAGAAGGATTTCCCGGCCCTGAACTACGGCAAGGGCTACGACGCCTGTTTCGTGATCGACGGCTACCTCCCCGGCCAGCTCCAGGAGGCCGCGGAGCTGTGGTCCAACCGCAGCGGCCGCACGCTCAAGGTCTATACCACCCAGCCGGGCATCCAGGTCTATACCGGCAACTGGCTGGGCGGCTGCCCCGTCGGCAAGCGCGGCCGCATCTACCGCGACTACGGCGGCGTGGCGCTGGAGTGCCAGCACTTCCCGGACAGCCCCAACCGCAAGGCCTATCCGTCCACCGTCCTGCGGCCGGGCAAGACTTTCCACGAAGCCATCATTTTCGCCTTCGGCGTCAAGAAATAAGCATGAAGCAGTATCTAGACCTCCTGCAGGAGATCATGGACAAGGGGGTGGTCAAGCACGACCGCACCGGGGTGGGGACCAAGAGCATCTTCGGCCACCAGATGCGCTTCGACCTGTCGGAGGGCTTCCCCCTGC
>JAFYIF010000342.1 GCA_017538775.1 Oscillospiraceae bacterium
CACACGCGCATACGCAGCTCCGTGGGGGAGATCACCTGCACAAATTCCGCGTTCACCCCGCCGGGGAACGCCGGGTGGTGTTCGATCGCGGGCCCCCATTCCGTCAGCGGCACGGTCTCCGCGTTTTCCACGAAGAACACCGCGTGGGGGTTGCCCACGTCCACCGGGGCGCAGCGCAGCGTCTCATCGCGGACCGGCAGCTCCAGCTCCGGAGCCAGCCGCGCCCGGCCCATGTCCACCGTGGCGGAGACCGCCTTCCCCTGTTCCAAATGCAGCCGGAGATGCCGCAGCCCGGCGCCGGTCTCGATGGACAGGGCGGTTTTGTCCGTATAGCCCTTGTCATAGACGTATTTGCCCACGCAGCGGATGCCGTTGCCGCACATGCGGGCCTCGCTGCCGTCGGCGTTGAAAATACGCATCCGGAAGTCCGCCACCCGGGACGGCTCGATGAAGATCATCCCGTCTGCGCCGGGCCCGAAGTGCCGGTCGGACAGGCGCGCCGACAGCGCCGGCGCGTCCGCCGGGGGCGGGCCCCAGACATAGAGGTAGTCGTTGCCGAGTCCCTGCATTTTGGTAAATTTCATGCTTCAAGCCTCCTCTGTTTTCTGCCTGTCGCTCCCCATGCGGCAGATGTCCACCAACTGCGTGTTTTGCTGGGTGTAAGCGGAGGACAGGATCGCGGCCAGGGCCCCGGCGGTGTCCAGGCTGGTGAGGCAGGGGATGCCCCGCTGCATGGCCCGGCGGTGCAGGCTGATGTAGTCCCCCATGGTGTCGTCCCGGACCGCGCCGGTGTAGACGATGTAGCAGAGCGCGCCCCGCTCCATCAGCACGTGGATACCCGCCGCGTCGGGCACCGGCTCCACGGGCACGCCCACGGCGGCAATGGCCCGGGCGGTGTCGCGGGTGGCGTAGAGCCGGATGCCGCAGGCGGAAAAGCGTCGGGCCAGTTCCGGCACGTCCCCGTAGTCGGAGCTGTCCACGCTCAGCAGCACGCCGCCGTCCCGGTGGCTGGGCAGCGTGAACCCGGCGGCGGTGAGGCCCTTGAACATGGCCTCGGCCATGCTGCGCCCCAGACCCAGCACCTCGCCGGTGGACTTCATCTCCGGCCCCAGGATGCTGTTGGCGTCGGAGAGCTTCTCGAAGGAGAAGACCGGCACCTTGACGGCGAAGAAGGGCGGCGTGGGGGCAAGGCCCGTGCCGTAGCCCAGCTCCCTGAGTCTGGCCCCCAGCATGATCCGGGCGGCCAGATCCACCATTGGGATCCCCGTCACCTTGCTGATGTAGGGCACGGTGCGGCTGGCCCTGGGATTCACCTCGATGACGTACAGCTCGTCTTCATAGATCAGATATTGCATGTTCACCAGGCCCCGGCTGCCCAGCGCCAGGGCGAGCTGTTCCGAGACCTCCGCAATCCGGCGGAGGAAGCGTGGGCGCAGATTGAAGGGGGGATAGACCGCGATGGAGTCCCCGGAGTGGACGCCCGCCCGCTCGATGTGCTCCAGAATGCCCGGGATCAGCACGTCCGCGCCGTCGGAGATCACGTCCACCTCCAACTCCACGCCGGGCATGTATTTGTCCACCAGCACCGGGTTTTCGATGCCGCCGGAGAGGATGGTCTCCATGTAGCGGCGGGTGTGGGCCTCGTCGCGGGAGATGCTCATGTTCTGCCCGCCGATGACGTAGCTGGGGCGCAGCAGTACGGGATAGCCCAGGCTCCGGGCGGCCCGGACCGCGCCTTCCACGCTGTGGACCCCCATGCCCCGGGGCCGCCGGATGCCGAAGCGTTCCAGCAGCGCGTCGAAGCGGGCCCGGTCCTCCGCGATGTCGATGCTTTCGGCGCTGGTGCCCAGGATGGGGATGCCGTGGCGGTTCAGGCAGCCTGTCAGTTTGATGGCAGTCTGTCCGCCGAAGGCCACTACCACGCCCAGGGGCCGCTCCGCTTCGACGATCTGCAGCACGTCCTCCTCCGTCAGCGGCTCAAAATACAGCCGGTCGGCGGTGTCATAGTCGGTGGAGACGGTCTCCGGGTTGTTGTTGACGATGACCGCCTCATAGCCCAGCTCCCGCAGGGTGTGGACACAGCGGACGGAGGAGTAGTCAAACTCGATGCCCTGGCCGATGCGGATGGGGCCGGAGCCCAGCACCAGCACCACGGGCTTTCCGCTGCGGGGAAAGCTGCGGGCCTCGCAGAAGCGGTCAAAGGTCCCGTAAAAATACGGCGTCTCCGCCGGAAACTCCGCAGCGCAGGTGTCCACCATCCGGTAGGCAACCTGCATCGGCGGACAGGGCAGGGAAGAGGCCCCGGAGAGGCGCAGCAGCACCGCGTCCGGATAACCCAACTGTTTCCCCCGCCGGTAGGCCGTCACGCTCAGCCCGGCGGCCAGGCTTTGCTCGAACTCCGCCATACCGCGCAGCTTGTGGAGGAAAAAGCGGTCGATGCCGGTGCGGGCGTGGATCTCCTCTACGCCGACGCCGCTTTTCAGCGCCTCGAACACCGTAAAGAGCCGGTGGTCGTCCTGCCTGACCAGCCGCCGGGCGATGGGCTCCGCGTCCTCCGGCGGGCGGTTCAGGCTGTCCAGCCCGATCTCCGCGCCCCGCACGGCCTTCATCAGCGCCATTTCAAAGCTTGTCCCGATGGCCATGACCTCCCCCGTGGCCTTCATCTGGGTCCCCAGGGTCCGGGAGGCGTCCGCGAACTTGTCAAAGGGCCATTTGGGCAGCTTGACCACCACATAGTCCAGGGTCGGCTCAAAGCAGGCGCAGGTCTTGCCGGTGATGTCGTTGGGGATCTCGTCCAGGGTATAGCCCAGGGCGAGTTTCGTCGTGATTTTTGCAATCGGATAGCCCGTGGCCTTGCTGGCCAGGGCGGAGGAGCGGGAGACCCGGGGGTTCACCTCAATGACCGCGTACTCAAAGCTCCCGGGGTTCAGGGCCAGCTGCACATTGCAGCCCCCCACGATGCCCAGCGCTGAGATGATGTCCAGGGAGGCCGAGCGCAGCATCTGAAATTCCCGGTCGCTGAGGGTCAGGGTCGGCGCGACCACGATGCTGTCTCCGGTGTGGATGCCCACCGGGTCCAGATTCTCCATGGAGCAGACGGCGATGACGTTGCCCGCCGCGTCCCGCATGGTCTCAAACTCGATCTCCTTCCATCCGGCGATGGAGCGCTCGATCAAAACCTGGGTGATGGGGGAGGCCTCCAGCCCCGTCCGGGCCAGGCGTCGCAGTTCCTCCGGCCCGGAAGCGGCGCCGCCGCCTCCGCCGCCCAGGGTGAAGGCCGGGCGGACGATGACCGGATAGCCGATGCGCGCCGCCACGGCCAGGGCCTCGTCCACCGTCACGGCGATGTCGGAGGCCACCACCGGCTGACCGATGGCTTCCATGGTCTCTTTGAAGAGGCCCCGGTCCTCCGCCCGGGAGATGGCCTCCGCATCCGTGCCCAGCAGCCGGACGCCCCAGCGCTCCAGCACCCCGGCTTTGGAGAGCTGCATGGCCAGGGTCAGGCCCGTCTGCCCGCCCAGGCCCGCCAGCAGACTGTCGGGCCGTTCTTTGGCGATGATGCGCTCCAGGGTCTCCGGCGTCAGCGGCTCCAGATAGATCGCGTCCGCCATGCTCCGGTCCGTCATGATCGTGGCGGGGTTGGAGTTGCACAGCACCGTCCGGACGCCCGCCTCTTTCAGCACCCGGCAGGCCTGGGTCCCGGCGTAGTCGAACTCCGCGGCCTGGCCGATGACGATGGGGCCGGAACCGATGACCAGCACGGTTCGGATGCTACGATCCAGCGGCATCAGCACGCACCCCCTTCCATCAGGGAGACAAAGCGGTCGAACAAAAAGGCGGTGTCCCGGGGACCGGCGCAGGCCTCCGGGTGAAACTGGACCGTGAAGGCCCGGAGGCCCGGATAGTCGATGCCCTCACAGCTGCCGTCGTTGGCGTTGACGAAGGAGACGCGCCCGCCGGGCACCCCGGCCTGTACGGCGTAGCCGTGGTTCTGGCTGGTGATGTAGGTCCGCGGCCCGAAGCATTCCCGCACCGGCTGGTTTGCCCCCCTGTGGCCGAATTTCAGCTTGTATGTCGTGCCGCCCGCGGCCAGCGCGGTGAGCTGGTGCCCCAGGCAGATACCGAACAGGGGCAGACGCCCCAGCAGCTTGCGGAGCTGCTCGATTTGAAACAGGTTCTCCGCCGGGTCGCCGGGGCCGTTGGAGAGCACCAGCCCCTCCGGCGCTTCGCCCAGCACCGCCTCGGCGCTGCTGTCGGCGGGAAAGCGCAGCACCTCGCAGCCCCGCGCCATCAGCGCCCGGAGGATGCCCCGCTTCATGCCGTAGTCCAGCAGCGCCACCCGGTGCCGCGGCTGCCCCTCCGGGGCATAGCGGCAGATCGCGCCGCCGATCACCTC
>JAFYIF010000034.1 GCA_017538775.1 Oscillospiraceae bacterium
CATGAGGAGTATTTGAAACACTGCTTTGATGTAGCGCTGTATACCTGACCGGTATGTAAAGTGAAATTGGAGGGAACCATTGCCCTCTCTCTGCACTATTGATGACATTTTTTACGCCTGTTCATACTACTATTCCATAATTCTTGCCAAAAAAACCACAAAACCCCGGTCAAAAACGATGGACTATCACGATTGACAATTCCGGACCGGGTGGATATGATACAAGGGTAGAGATAGACGGTCTGCATCGCGGACAAGCCGGGCGCGGACCGGGAGCAAGGAGGTCAGGACAGCAATGGACCCTGCAAAAGTGAAGGAACTGGAAGAAAAATGCAAGCGCATCCGCTATCTGATCGTGGACACCATCGGCACGACCGGCTCCGGCCATGTGGGCGGCAGTCTGAGCGCGGTGGAGGCGGTGGTGACGCTGTACTATCATCACATGCACATCGACCCCGCCAGACCGGAGCTGCCGGGACGGGACCGCTTCGTGCTGAGCAAGGGCCACGCCGGCCCGGTGCTGTACGCGGTGCTGGCGGACAAGGGCTATTTTGACCTGAGCTGGCTGCACACCATGAACAAGATCGGCACCCGTCTGCCCAGCCATGTGGACCGGACTCGCACCCCCGGCGTGGACATGACGGCGGGCTCCCTGGGCCAGGGCCTCAGCGCGGCGGTGGGCATGGCCCTCGGCAGCCGCCTGGCCGGGGACGGCGCGCACATCTACTGCATGGTGGGCGACGGAGAGATCCAGGAGGGCCAGATCTGGGAGGCGGCCATGTTCGCCAAGCATGAGAAGCTGGACCGCCTGATCTGCTTCCTGGACTACAACAAGCAGCAGATCGACGGCTTTGTGGAGGAGATGACCGGCGTCGGCCCCATCCCGGAGAAGTGGCGGGCCTTCGGCTGGAACGTCATTGAGTGCCCGGGCCACGACATCGCAGCCATCGACGCGGCCATCGAACAGGCCAAGGCGCACACGGGCAGCCCCAGCATGATCATCCTGGACACCGTGAAGGGCAAGGGCTACGCCCGCGCCGAGCAAAGCCCCCTGAGCTGCCACAGCATGAGCTTTACGAAAGAGGAACACGCCGACGCCCTGCGCGAACTGGAAGGAGGGCTGCAAAATGCCTGAGAAAAAGATCCCGATGCGTCAGGTGGTCGCCGACTGGCTGAACGCGAAAATGGCGGAGGACGAAAAGATCGTGGTCCTGAACGCCGACCTGGGCGGGGCCTGCGGGACCCAGGGCCTGAGCAAGACCTGGCCGGACCGGGTCTTCAACGTGGGCATCGCCGAGGCCAACATGGCCGGCGTGGCCGCGGGCCTGGCCGCCTACGGCTACAAGCCCTTCATTTTCTCCTTCGGCCCCTTCGTCACCCGCCGCATCGCCGACCAGCTGGCCATCTCCATCAGCTATGCCGGTCTGAAAGTGGTGGTCGTGGGCACCGACCCCGGCGTGGGCGCGACGATGAACGGCGGCACCCACATGCCCGTGGAGGACACGGCCATCATGCGCGCCATCCCCGGCTTCCTGGTCTATGAGCCCAGCGACAACGAGCAGTACGAAAAGGCCCTGCCCGCCATCCTGGACTACCCCGGCCCGGTCTACATCCGCCAGGCCCGGAAGATGACCCCGCCGGTCTATCCGGCCTTGAACGAGTTCGACCTGCTGCGGGCCGACCTGCTGCGGGAGGGCACGGACGTGACCCTCATCACCGCCGGGCTGGAGATCGACCAGACCATGAAGGCCGCCGCCGCCCTGGAGCAAAAGGGCGTCAGCGCCGAGGTCCTGGGCGTCCACACCTGCAAGCCCCTGGACCTGGAGACGGTTTTGCGCAGCGTGGAGAAGACCGGCTGCGCCGTGGTCTGCGAAAACCACAGCGTCATCGGCGGCCTGGGCAGCGCCGTGGCGGAGGCCCTGGCCCGCAGCAGACCCACCCCCCTGGAGTTCATCGGCTTCCAGGACTGCTTCGGCGGCGTCGGCCCCATGGCGGACCTGCAGGAGTACTTCGGCATGGCCGACCACTTCATCGTGGATGCGGCGGAGAAGGTCATGCAGCGGAAATAAGGACAGCAAAAACCCATCGGGAACGCCGAAAAAGGGCGACCCGATGGGTTTTGTCCTTTGGAACGTGCGCGGGGGAGCACATCAGCCTTCCAGCGCCGCCAGGAACGCTTCCGCCTGTGTCCGCAGCGCCTCCGTCTGCTCCGGGGTGAAGCGCAGCGCCCCGCCCGCGAAGGCCTCCGGGTTCACCGAGATGCCGACGCCCGGGCCGCCGATGAGCTGCATCTGCATCCCCTCCAGCAGCTTGGCCAGCGATGCGAGCACCCCGCGTCCGGCGCTCTTGCCCGCCGCGCTGCTGACGGTCACGCGCTTGCCCTGCATCACGGAGCCGCCGTCCCAGTCGTTGGGCTTCAGCGGGCGGGACAGCCAGTCCAGCAGGTTTTTCAGCACGCCGGGGATGCTGAAGTTGTATTCCGGCGTGCAGATCCAGATCCCGTCCGCCGCCTGCACCGCGGCCCGGGCCTGGGCCACCTCCGCCGGGGCGGGGAACTCGATGTCCTGGTTCATGTAGGGCAGGGCGGCGTAGTCCAGCGCGGAGACCTCCGCCCGCTCGCCCAGAATGTCCGCGATCTCCTGCGCCATTCGGCGGTTGAAGGAATCCTTCCGCATGGAGCCGACGATCATCAAAATGCGTGCCATGTTCCGTTCCTCCCAATTCATATAAGAATGCCGAATTAAAATAGTGACGCAATCACTATACCACGCCGTGCTGCATTCGTCAAGCTGGCCCGGTCCCTGTGCGGAACGCCGGAGCGGACGGGCCCGGCGCGGCTGTTTTTCGCCCTTTTCCCATTTGCATTTATGCGCTGCACAGGGTATAATAGACAAAATTGGAGCCCCGCCGGAGGCGGTCCGGCGGACTGGGGAAGCGGGCGCGCCGCCGGACCCGGAACCCGCTGCAACGGAGGTATTTTTATGAATTACACCCTGTGCGTCCCCTGTCTGCTGGGCCTGGAAGGCCCCATCGCCACGGAGCTGCGGCGCCTGAAGCTCGCGGACGTGGCGGCGGAGAACGGGCGGGTCTACTTCAGCGGCGGCCCGGAGGCCGTGGCGCGGGCCAACGTCAGCCTCCGCTGCGGCGAGCGGGTGCTGCTGGAGCTGGGCCGCTTTCCGGCGGAGAGCTTCGACCAGCTCTTTGAGGGCGTCCGCGCCCTGCCCTGGGAGGCCCTGCTGCCCCGGAACGCCGCCGTCCCCGTGAAGGGGCACTGCCTGAACAGCCGGCTTTTTTCCGTGTCCGACTGTCAGAAGATCATCAAAAAAGCCATCGTCGAGCGGATGAAACAGGCCCACCGCGGCCTCTCCTGGCTGCCGGAGGACGGTCCGCTCTATCAGGTGCAGTTCCAGCTGATGAAGGACCGGGTCAGCGTCTGCCTGGACACCACCGGCCCGGCCCTGCACAAGCGGGGCTACCGGCCCGCCCACACCGCCGCGCCGCTGCGGGAGACCCTGGCCGCCGCGCTGGTGACCCTCTCCGGCTACCGGGGGCGGGAGGACTTCGCCGACCCCTTCTGCGGCAGCGGCACCATCCCCATCGAGGCGGCGCTGATCGCCAAAAACCGCGCCCCCGGCCTGAACCGGGACTTCTCGGCCATGGCCTGGCCGGGCTTTGAGCGCCCCGTCTGGGACGCGGCCCGGGAGGAGGCCCGAAGCCGGGAATTCCACGGGGACTACCGCATTTTCGCCTCCGACCTGGATGGGTCCGCCGTGGCCCTGGCCCGGGAGAACGCCCGCCGCGCCGGGGTGGAGGATGTGATTCGCTTCGAGGTGGCCGACGCCGCCGCCTTTGACCGGCAAACGGAGCGGGGCATCCTGGTCTGCAACCCGCCCTACGGGGAGCGCCTGGGGGACCGGGCCGCAGCCGAGGCCGTCTACGCCGCCTTCGGCAAAGCCTGTCGTGCCCTTTCCCACTGGAAGCTTTGCATCCTTTCGGGACACCCGGACTTCGAGCGGGCCTTCGGACGGGAGGCGGAGAAAAAACGCAAGCTCTACAACGGGATGCTGAAGTGTGAATACTATATCTATCCGGCGAACTGACGCCGCGCAGAAAGAGAGAGAAGCGCTATGAAGCATCTGTTCATCGTCAACCCCGCGGCCGGGGCCAGCGACTGCACCGCCGCCGTCACGGAGCGGGTCGATGCGGCCTTTGCCCGGCGGACAGAGGACTATGAGATCTACACCACCCGCGCCCCCATGGACGCCGCCGACAAGATCCGCCGGGAGGCGGACCAGGTGGGCGCGCTGCGGGTCTACGCCTGCGGGGGCGACGGGACCCTGAACGAGTGCGTCTGCGGCGCAGCGGGGCTGGAAAATGTGGAACTGACCCATTATCCCACCGGCACGGGCAACGACTTTGTGAAGCTCTTCGGCGACGAGGCGGAGCGCTTCCGCGATCTGGACGAGCTGGTGGACGGAGAGGTGCGCCATTTCGATGTGATAGACTGCAACGGGCGCAAGAGCCTGAACATCTGTTCCATCGGCCTGGACGCCCGCATCGCCGGGGACGTACACAAATACAGCAGCCTGCCCCTGGTGGGCGGGGCCAGCGCCTATGTGGTCAGCACCCTGATCCACCTGATCCGCGGCATCCGCCGCCCCATCCGGGTCAACTGCTGCGGCCACAGCTATGCCGGGGACATGACGCTGATCTGCTGCTGCAACGGCGGCTATTACGGCGGCGGCTTCCACCCGGTGCCGGAGGCCCGGCCCGACGACGGGGTGCTGGACTTCCTGCTCATCCGTGGCGTCTCCCGCCTGAAGGCGCTTGGCATCGTCTCCGCCTACTCCAAGGGCCGCTACGCCGACTATCCCGACGTGATCACCCACCTGCGGGGCGACTTCCTGGAGGCGGAGAGTCGGCGCGAGCTGACCGTCAACGTGGACGGGGAGATCCTCCACAGCCGGAAGATCTGCTTCCGCCTGGAGCCGGGGGCGCTCCGCTTCGTGGTCCCCCGGGGGCTGCGCGTTTTCGCCGGACAGACCGCGGCGGAGGCGGCGCTGGTCTAGGCACATTGTATAAATTTGCCAGATTTGACGTAAGATTTTTATGTATTTTCCCGCTTGTCAAATTGCCCGATTTTGACTATTATTATACGCGGGTTAGCACTCAGGTGTTAAGAGTGCTAACCCGCGCACACTGTATGAAATTATTCGATATAGGAGGCACCCACAATGAAACTGAAACCCTTGGCGGACCGCGTAGTCCTCAAGCAGATCGAGGCCGAGGAGAAGACCCAGGGCGGCATCATCCTCACCTCCGCCGGCAAGGAGAAGCCGGAGATCTATGAAGTCGTGGTCGTCGGCCCCGGCGGGCTGGTGGACGGCGAAGAGGTCAAGATGGAGCTGGTCCCCGGTCAGCGCGTCATCATGGGCAAGTACACCGGCACCAACGTCAAGCTGGAGGGCGAGACCTACACCATCGTCCGTCAGAGCGACATCCTGGCCGTGGTGGAGTAATTCAGGAAAGGTAGGAAGGACTTATGGCAAAGCAGATTATCTATGGTGAGGAAGCCCGCAAGGCGCTGCAGCGCGGCGTGGATCAGCTGGCGAACACCGTGAAAATTACCCTGGGCCCCAAGGGCCGCAACGTGGTGCTGGGCAAGAAGTTCGGCGCGCCGGTCATCACCAACGACGGCGTGACCATCGCCAAGGAGATCGAGCTGGCGGATCCCTATGAGAACATGGGCGCGCAGCTGATCCGCGAGGTCAGCACCAAGACCAACGACGTGGCCGGCGACGGCACCACCACCGCCACCGTGCTGGCGCAGGTGATGATCGACGAGGGCATCAAGAACCTGGCCGCGGGCGCCAACCCCATGGTCATGCGCCGGGGCATCCAGAAGGCCTCTGAGGCTACCGTGGCCGCCATCCGCGAGAACAGCCAGCCCGTCAGCGGCACGGACGACATCGCCCGCGTGGGCACCGTCTAC
>JAFYIF010000035.1 GCA_017538775.1 Oscillospiraceae bacterium
CGCAAGGAGAATCCGAACCATGTCCAATCTCTATTCCGACTTCGGCGTCAGCGACGCGCTGTACGCCCATGGGGCGGCCCTGCTGGAGGGGCTGCGGGACCGCTTTGCCGCCATCGACGCGGTGGCGGAGACCAACCAGGCCAAGGTGCTGTACGCGATGCAGCGCAACCGGGTGGACGCGGCCTGCTTCCACGGCAGCACCGGCTACGGCTACGACGACGCCGGGCGCGACACGCTGGAGCGGGTCTACGCCGACACCTTCCACACGGAAGCGGCGCTGGTGCGGCCCCAGCTGGTCTGCGGCACCCACGCCCTGGCCGTGGCCCTCGGCGCCAACCTGCGCCCGGGGGACGAGCTGCTGAGCCCGGTGGGCAAGCCCTATGACACGCTGGAGGAGGTCATCGGCATCCGGCCCAGCCCCTGCTCCCTGGCGGAGTACGGCGTCGGCTACCGGCAGGTGGAGCTGCTGCCCGACGGCGGCTTCGACTGGGCGGGCATCCGCGCCGCCATCGGCCCGCGGACGAAGCTGGTGACGGTCCAGCGCTCCAAGGGCTACGCCCTGCGCCCCACGCTCTCCGTGGCGCGGATCGGGGAGCTGATCGCCTTCTGCAAATCCGTGAAGCCGGATGTGCTGGTGATGGTGGACAACTGCTACGGCGAGTTTGTGGAAGAACGCGAGCCCAGCGACCTGGGGGCGGACATGGTGGTGGGCAGCCTGATCAAAAACCCCGGCGGCGGCCTGGCCCCCATCGGCGGCTATATCTGCGGCACCCGGGAGTGCGTGGAGCGCTGCGCCTACCGCCTGAGCGCCCCGGGGCTGGGGCAGGAGGTGGGGGCCAGCCTGGACGTGAAGACCAGCCTCTACCAGGGCTTTTTCCTGGCCCCGGTGACGGTGGCCGGGGCGCTGAAGGGGGCGATCTTCGCCGCCCGGCTCTACGAGTCCCTGGGCTTCCCGGTGCTGCCGGACGGCACGGAGTCCCGGCACGACATCATCCAGGCGGTGGAGCTGGGCTCGGCGGAACGGCTCATCGCCTTCTGCGCGGGCATCCAGGCCGCCGCCCCGGTGGACAGCTATGTGCGCCCGGTGCCCGCCCCCATGCCCGGCTATGACAGCGAGGTGATCATGGCCGCCGGGGCCTTCGTCCAGGGCAGCAGCATCGAGCTGAGCGCCGACGGCCCGCTGCGCCCGCCCTACAGCGTCTACTTCCAGGGCGGCCTGACCTGGTATCACGCCAAGCTGGGTATCCTGCTGAGCGCCCAGAAGCTGCTGGACGCCGGACTGACGGCCCTGCCGGAGGCGTGAAACCTGCCCGACTTTGCAACTTCGATGCACTGCCGTGACAAATTGTGCTATACTTCCTGAAAATCTGTGCTATAATCCCGACTTTGTCAGCAAGAGAAAGCGCGAGAGCCAAGAACCCAAGGAAAATCAATGGGATTGAGGCTCTCGCATTTGTTTTTAGCTTGTAGTACGGTCTAACTTTTTTTCGTTGTGCTAATGGTCTTGCGCATCTTGGATTTTGAGATAATCTCAAAGTCAGTACGAAAGCCGAACGCGTCGTGTAGATCGTCCGTGAAATTGTTCCGGGTATAAGCTGGAACATAACCGGCATCCGCACATTTCAGGAATTTCATATTGCGAAGCCCTTGAATGATTTGCTCCGAGGTATATTTATGGCCGATCATCCGTTCCAAATAGCGAAATAGCACCAACGCAAGGAAGCAAATCGTGAAATGGGCAGTGATTCGTGAGTCCTTTCGGACA
>JAFYIF010000343.1 GCA_017538775.1 Oscillospiraceae bacterium
AGGCAAAAAAGCGCCGCCCCCAGGGCGCTGCCCCACCAGCCCCGGCGGACGGTGGCCCAGGCCCCCAACTCCGCCAGCAACAGACCGAGGAAGTAGGCGTCCGAGGTGAAGAGATAGCCCAGGGTCGCTGTGACGCTGGGGAAGCTCACCAGCGCAGCCCCGGCCAGCAGACAGCCCAGCGGGCGGCGGATGCGCAGCAGACTGACCGCCACGCAGGCCCCCAGGGACAAAAACAGGACCCCCAGCAGCCCGATGAGCCAGGGGACGCTGAAACTGCCGTCCATCCGCAGCACCGTGGGCAGCAGCCAGCGCCCGGAGAAGACCCCGTAACCGCCCCGGAAGAGCTGGTAGAGGTCGTCATGATTGGCGAATTTGTTGGTAAAGACATAGAGATGCGTCGCCAGCCCCAGGGCGGCGGCGGAAAAGAAGGTCGTGCGGATGTGGGCGGGCGTCCGGCGCCAAAGCCCCAGCAGCCAGCCGTCCGGGTCAAGCAGGGGTTCCCTGAGACGCTGTAACATGGTGTGCTTCCCCTTCCGTTCCAAGTTTCACAGATTCGCGTTAAAAATCGTAAATCCGATTATAAGCACGAATGAGTCAGTTGTCAAGCTGTTTAGTAGTCCTGTAACTCGTTTATCTGCTGGTAGCCTTGACTATACTGGGGTGGGGTGATTCCATGGAACTGGATTATGCGGAAATCGGAAAACGGATCGCACGGCGCAGAAAGCAACTGGGATTGAAGCAGACCGATGTGGAAGAGCGGGCCGACATTGGATATAAGTACCTGACCAGCATCGAACGGGCCATCTCCATCCCCTCCATCGAGGTCATCATGCGCCTGGCCGCCGCGCTGGACACCACGCCGGACGAATTCCTGGTGGGCACGGTCCGGCACGAGGGAAATCTGTGGCGCAGCGTGGCCGAGGAACTGCGGGGCCTGACGCAGGGCCAGCTGGAACTGACGGCCCAGTTCATCGCCTGGGTGCGGGAGCGGGACTTGTAAACGAAGCTGCTGCCCGGCGGAACGTAGCGCAGTTTGCTTCCATGTCTTCGCATCATCCGGGGAACGCAAGCGCACTTTGTATTGACATTGTAAACCGATTAGAATATAATGAAAGTCAAAGGAGGGGGATCCCTATGGCAACTACACCGACACAGATCCGCGTCGATTCCGAGGTCAAACAGAAAGCGACGGAATTGTTCCAGGCGCTTGGACTGGATATGTCCGGGGCGATCAATCTGTTTCTGCATCAATGTGTTTTGCGCGGGGGTCTGCCGTTTGCGGTGGAGCTTCCCGGGGCGAATGCAGAGAAACGCTTGGACGTGGCGCGCGGCGCGTTCCGATTGCCGCCGGACTATCTGGAACGTTCCGCCGCTTTGGACCGGGAGATCGAACAGGAATTTCTGGGGGGCCAGCCATGAGTGTGCTTCTGGATACGCACATTGCGCTGTGGCTGCTCAGCGGAGATGAGCGGCTCCCTGCGGCGGCATCCCTTGTGATTGAGAAGGAGCAGGACCTGTTCCTCAGTGTCGCTTCTCTCTGGGAAGTCGTCATCAAGCATCAGAAAGCCCCCGCTGTCATGCCTGTCTCCGGCCACGAGCTGCTTTCTTTTTGCCGTCAGGCTTCCATTCAGCTGTTGCCGATCCTCCCCGCGCACGTTCTGGCGGTGCCGTCCTTGCATCGTGAAGCGTCTGCGCCGCCGCATCACGATCCGTTTGACCGGCTTTTGATTGCGCAGTCGAAAGCAGAAAACATGCTCCTGATCACGCATGACAGGCAATTTGCCGCCTATGGTGAGCCGGGTGTCTGGGTCGTGTCATAGGCTTTTTCACTCCGTCCGGTGGGAAACGGACAGAAACCCGCCGTCCTGCACAAAAAAACACTTTACAATTCCCATTTCCTGTGTTATCATTCCTAAAAACCAAAAACTGAAGCTTCAGGGCGGGGTGCAAGTCCCCACCGGCGGTATAGCCCGCGAGCGTGCGCAGGAATGCGGCGTTGATTCGGTGTGAGTCCGAAGCCGACCGTGACAGTCGGGATGGAAGAAGCGGAAACGGCATCGCCATGCGTTTCGGGGGGACCCGGCGCATTCTGCGGTCTGCTGCGCCCTGATTTCGGTCAGGGCGTTTTTGTGTTTCGGAAAGGGGGAGGAGCGGATGTCGGAACAGGACTATATGCGCCGCGCCATCGAGCTGGCGAAGAACGGCATGGGCTGGACCGCGCCGAATCCCATGGTGGGGGCGGTGCTGGTCAAAGACGGCCGCGTCATCGGCGAGGGCTGGCACCGGCGCTGCGGCGGGCTGCACGCGGAGCGGGAGGCCTTGGCCGCCCGGACGGAGGAGGCCCGGGGCGCGACGCTCTATGTGACGCTGGAGCCCTGTTGCCACCACGGGCGCACACCCCCCTGCACCGACGCGATCCTGGAACACGGCATCGCAAAGGTGGTTATCGGCTCCCGGGACCCGAACCCCCTGGTCTCCGGCCAGGGCGCGGCGAAGCTGCGGGCAGCGGGCGTGGAGGTGGTCGAGGACTTCCTGCGCGCGGAATGCGACGCGCTGAACCCGGAGTTTTTCTGGTACATCACCCACGGCAGCCCATACGCGGTGATGAAATACGCGATGACCCTGGACGGAAAGATCGCCTCCCGCACCGGGGCCTCCCGGTGGATCACCGGGGAGGAGGCCCGGGCCCACGTCCACGCTCTGCGGGGGCGCTACGCCGCGATTCTGGCGGGCGTCGGCACGGTGCTGGCCGACGACCCCATGCTGAACTGCCGTCTGCCCGGGGCGCACCAGCCCCTGCGGGTGATCCTGGACTCCCGGCTGCGTCTGCCCCCGGACTGCCAGCTCTGCCGGACGGCCAGGGACTATCCCACGCTGGTGGCCAGCTGCTTCCCGGAGCCGGGACGCCACGCCGCGCTGGAGGCGCTGGGCGTGGAGGTGGCGGTGCTGCCGACGGAGGCCGGGCGCGTCTCCCTCCCCGCCCTGATGGAGCTGCTGGGCAAGCGCCAGATCAGCAGCGTCCTGATCGAAGGGGGCGGACAGGTCCATGAGGCCGCGCTGCGCGCCGGGATCGTCCGGCACGTCTGCGCCTACATCGCCCCGAAGCTGCTGGGGGGGCGGGACGCGAAGACCCCGGTGGAGGGGCTGGGCGCGGCGCACCCGGACGGCGCGGCGCTGCTGGCCCAGCCGCGCATCCGCCGACTGGGGGAAGACCTGCTGCTGGAATACGAGGTGACAAGGGGGATGGAAGCGGATGTTCACGGGCATTGTTGAGGAAGTGGGGCGCGTGCGGCGTGTCACCGCCGGCGGCAGGGCCGGGGAACTGAGCATCCGCTGCGCCCGGGTGCTGGAGGGTACGAAGCTCGGGGACTCCATCGCCGTGAACGGGGTCTGTCTGACCGTGACGGCCCTGCTGCCCGACGGCTTCACGGCGGACGTGATGCCCGAGACCTTGCGCCGCAGCGGTCTGGGGACCCTCCGGCCCGGGGACGGGGTGAACCTGGAGCGGGCCATGCCCGCCGACGGGCGCTTCGGCGGACACATCGTCTCCGGCCACATCGACGGCCTGGGCCGCATCACCGCCTTCCGCCGGGAGGAGAACGCCGTCTGGATTACCGTCGCGGCCTCTCCGTCCCTGCTGCGGCTGGTGGTGGAAAAGGGCTCCATCGCCATCGACGGGGTGAGCCTGACGGTGGCGGCGGTCGGCGACGGGGACTTCCAGGTGTCCGTCATCCCCCACACCGCCAAAGAGACGATTTTGCTGGACAAGCAGACGGGAGACCCGGTGAACCTGGAAACGGACATCGTGGGCAAATATGTGGCCCGGCTGCTGGGCGGCGGCACCGCCGCCGCGCCGGCGAAGGGCATCAACCTGGATTTTCTGGCCGAACACGGCTTTTGTTAGGAGGTAGACACATGGCGTTTCAATACGGCACAATACCCCAGGCGCTGGAGGCGCTGCGGCAGGGGAAGCTGATCCTCTGCACCGACGACCCGGAGCGGGAGAACGAGGGCGACCTGATCTGCGCGGCCCAGTTCGCCACGACGGAAAACGTCAACTTCATGGCCATCCACGGGCGCGGACTCATCTGCACCCCCATGTCCGACGAGATCGCCCACCGGCTGAACCTGCCCCAGATGGTCTCGGAGAACACGGACAACCACTGCACCGCCTTCACCGTGTCCATCGACCATGTGGACACCAGCACCGGCATCTCCGCCGCCGAGCGGGGCTACACCTGCCGGGCCTGCGCCGACCCCACCACCCGCCCCGGCGACCTGCGGCGGCCAGGCCACGTCTTCCCCCTCACCGCCCGGCGGGGCGGGGTCCTGGTGCGCAGCGGCCACACGGAGGCCACTGTGGACCTCTGCCGACTGGCGGGGCTGACGGAGTGCGGCCTGTGCTGCGAGGTCATGCGGGACGACGGCACGATGATGCGCGCCCCGGAATTGCAGAAAATGGCGGAGCGCTATGACCTCTGCTTCATCACCATCAAGGACCTGCAGGACTACATCCGCCGCCACGAGAACCACATGCACCAGGCGGCCTGCGTCCGGCTCCCCACCGCCTACGGCGAGTTTCTGAGCTACGGCTTCGTCAACGACATCAACGGGGAACACCATCTGGCCCTGGTCTGCGGCGAGATCGGCGACGGGGAAGACATCCTCTGCCGGGTCCACTCCGAGTGCCTGACCGGGGACGTGTTCGCCTCTGCGCGCTGCGACTGCGGGGCCCAGCTCCACACCGCCATGGAACAGATCCAGCGGGAGGGCCGGGGCATCATCCTCTACATGCGGCAGGAGGGCCGGGGCATCGGCCTGATCAACAAGCTCCGGGCCTATGAGCTCCAGGAGCAGGGCCTGGACACCGTGGACGCCAACCTGAAGCTGGGCTTCGCCGCCGACCTGCGGGAGTACTGGAGCGGGGCGCAGATCCTGCAGAACCTGGGGGTCAAGTCCCTGCGGCTGCTGACCAACAACCCCCACAAGCTCTACGGGCTGGAGGGCTTCGGCTTCTCCATCAAGGAGCGGGTGCCCATCGAGATCCCGCCCGGGAAGTACGACGCCCGCTATCTGCGGACCAAGCAGGAACGCATGGGACACATCTTCCGGAAAATCAATCTCAAGGAGGCAGAGACATGAGTATGCATCGTTTGGAAGGCAAGCTGGTGGCCCCGGAGGGGATGCGCGTGGGCATCGTCTGCGCCCGCTTCAACAGCTTCATCGTGCAAAGGCTGCTGGACGGGGCCCTGGACGGCCTGGCCCGTCACGGCGTGGCCGAGGACAACATCGACGCGGCCTGGGTCCCCGGGTCCTTTGAGATCCCGCTGATCGCCAAGAAAATGGCGGAGAGCGGCAAATACGACGCGGTGATCTGCCTGGGCGCGGTGATCCGAGGGGCCACGACCCACTATGAGCTGGTGTCCAACGAGACGGCCAAGGGCATCGCCCAGGTCTCCCTGAACAGCGGCGTCCCGGTGCTCTTCGGCGTCATCACCACCGAGAACATCGAACAGGCCATCGAGCGGGCCGGGTCCAAGGCGGGGAACAAGGGCTATGACTGTGCCCTGGCCGCCGTGGAGCTGGTGAACCTGATGCAACAGCTGGCATGACCCTGGTCTTTGATTACGACGGCACCCTCCACGACACCGCCGCGCCCTACGGCGTGGCGGTGCGGGAGGCCGCCGCCTGGCTGGCCGCGCAGGGTTGTCCGCCCCGGCGGGAGCTGACGGACGCGGCCCTGACGCGCTATCTGGGCATGACCGCGCCGGAGATGTGGGCCGACTTCATGCCGGGACTGGATGAGAGTCTCCGCCGGGAGGCCAGCGCCCGGATCGGGCGGGCCATGATCCGCCAGGTGCGCGCCGGTCAGTCCCGCCTCTATCCCGGCATCCCGGAGGCGCTGGAGGCGCTGCGCCGGGCCGGGCACCGGCTGCTGATGCTGTCCAACTGCGCCAGCAGCTACATGGACGCCCAGCGGGAGGCCTTCGGGCTGGACCGCTGGTTCGAAGGCTACTACTGCGCCGGGGACTACGGCTTCCGCCCCAAGGAGGAGGTCTTTTCCGTCCTGCGCGATGAGCACCCCGACCGCGCCTACTGCATGATCGGCGACCGGGCCTCCGACATCCGGGTGGCTACGGTCCACGGTCTGCCCTCCGTGGGCTGC
>JAFYIF010000344.1 GCA_017538775.1 Oscillospiraceae bacterium
AACCGACCCCCACCGAAGCGCCGACGCCGACGGAGGAACCGACCCCCACCGAGGAACCCGCACCCACGGACGAGCCGGAGGAACCGGAGGAGACCGTCATCTTCCCGGACGTGAAGGTCAAAGCCTGGTATGCCCCCTACATTGAAAAAGTGACCCAGCTCCCCGGCATCATCGACGGGCGCATGGACCCGGACGGGGTGAAGCGCTTCTATCCGGAGGCGGACGTGAAGCGCGGCGAATTCCTGAAGCTGGCCATCTGCGCGGCGGGCATCACCATCATCCTCTACACCCTGGACGAAAGCCGCAACGACATCCACTGGGCCGGGGAATACTACACCATCGCCCTGGAGGAAAACCTGCTGGTCACCAACCGCCAGGGCAGCGAGCACCATGGGGACGGCGAAGCGGAGCAGGCCCAGGTCATGGAGATCTTCCCCTGCACCTTCGAGGCCCTGGAGCAGCCCATCAGCCGCTATGAAATGGCGGTCATCCTGAGCAACCTCTGCGCCAACACCCTGATGGAGAAGGCGGTCATCGTCTCGGAGCCCTGGAACCACATCCCGGACTACGCGGACATCGCTCCCGGGGGCATCGCCTCTGTGGAGCAGGCCTACGGCAAGGGCCTGCTGGTGGGCTATGAGGACGGCAGCTTCCGGGGGGAGCGGACCCTGAGCCGCGCCCAGGCCGCCGTGGTCATTGAGCGCTTGCTCTGGGACAACGACCGCAGCGCCCCGCCCTGGGCCGAGGCGCAGCCGGACCAGGCCGAGCAGGTGCAGGAGAGCGCCGAATATGAGGGCTATCCCTCCTTCGCCTTCTGGCTCCGGGACCACATCAACGCCTGGGGCACCCTGGACAGCGTGGCCCGCCAGCGCATCTTCGGCAACGCCAACAAGGGCTATTTCTACTCCGCGGCGGACGCGGCCCCCTATATGGTCAACGTGACCATCCCCATCTGGGTCATCGACAAAAACGGCATCAAGCAGTCCTCCACCGCCACGCTGACGGTCCACCGGCTGGTAGCCCAGGAGATCCGCCTGATCTTCCAGCAGATCTACGACGACCCGGAGCAATTCCCGATCTACGCCGGCTGGAACATCGGCGGCGCCCGCTTCACCGACCACATGCGCCACGCCTGGGGCATGGCCATCGACATCAACTCCCTGTACAACGCCGAGCTGAACTTCCGCAGCGGCTATCTGCGCGTCACCTGCGGCTACGGCTGGCAGCCCTACGGCGTGAGCACCTGGCTGGGCCGGAGCATCAGCGCCTACCGCGGCAGCATGAGCGGGACCAGTCCCTACTCCATCCGGCCCGGCGGCAGCGTGGTCAAAGCCTTCGCCGCCTACGGCTGGGGCTGGGGCGGCAACGGCTGGAGCAACGGCAAGAGCTTCGACTTCATGCACTTCTCCGTGCTGCCGAACGGCGGCTAATCCGGGAAACACAAGATCTTGTGTTTCCCGGTAACGGGAGGCACAACGGTCAAAATCCACAAAAAATTCCCCAAAACTTCTGATATTCCAACAAAAATCCCTCTTGACAGCAGGAGGGATTTTTGTTATCTTATTAAAGTCTGCGGGACGTTTGCGCCCTGGCAGACACTGCGATGAAGCGGGAGATTGCTCCGACTGGCGGAGGTAACTTCCGTGGAGTATGTCCGGTGCCGCCTCCCTTGGCGGCACGCAATCGGGCGGCTGAGATTTTCCGGACCCTGTACGAGTATGCGCGTATATCGTTCAGACGGGAAGAAACCGGCCAACACCGGGGCAGCTGGACTTGCGACGGCCCCCCGACGCCGGTTTGTTTTTCGCCCGAAGCCTGATACGCACGGTATGGTGGAAAGAAAATTTCATCCGTGCGGGCCAAACAAGGCGGAGTCCATGCCGCCGAAAAATCGAAAAAAGGAAGGAATCACACCCATGGCAAGCACGAAGAAGCAGATCCGCATCCGTCTCAAGGCCTACGATCACCAGCTGATCGACTCCGCCGCCGAGAAGATCGTCGAGACCGCCAAGCGCACGGACGCGAAGGTCTCCGGCCCCATCCCCCTGCCCACCCAGACCGAGGTCATCACCATCCTCCGCGCCGTCCACAAGTACAAGGACAGCCGCGAGCAGTTCGAGCGCCGCACCCACAAGCGCCTGATCGACATCATCAACCCCACCCAGAAGACCGTGGAGGCCCTGATGAGCCTGGAACTGCCCGCCGGTGTGGAGATTGAGATCAAGCTGTAATACAATATCAAATTTACTTTCAACCCGATCACCGTTGACTTGCGTGAGACGGTGAGGGTCAAGTTGCCAGCCTCTGACTCCCGGCGGAACCCGCGCCGGGCGTGCAAGCGCGGCAACCAATAACCTTGAAGGAGGAAATCATTCCATGAAGAAAGCCATCATCGGCAAGAAGGTCGGCATGACGCAGATCTTCGATGAGGCGGGAAAGGTCGTCCCCGTGACCGTCATCGAAGCCGGCCCCTGTGTGGTCGTGCAGAAGAAGACGGTGGAGAAGGAAGGCTACGCCGCCGTCCAGCTGGGCTACGCCGACGCCGCCGAGCGCCGTCTGAGCAAGCCGGAAAAGGGTCATTTTGACAAAGCCGGCGTCGCCGCCAAGCGTCACCTGAAGGAGTTCCGTCTGGAGAACGCCGCGGAGCTGAACGTGGGCGACGTGATCAGCGCCGACACCTTCAAAGAGGGCGACCACATCGACGTGACCGGCACCAGCAAGGGTCACGGCTACCAGGGCGCGATCAAGCGCCACGGCGCCCAGCGCACGCCCACCAGCCACGGCGGCGGTCCCGTGCATCGCCACGCCGGTTCCATGGGCTCCACCTCTTCCCCCAGCCGCATCTTCAAGGGCCACATCGGCGCCGGTCAGATGGGCGTGGACCAGGTCACCGTCCAGAATCTGGACGTGGTGAAGGTGGACCCGGAGCTGAACATGATCGTGGTCCGGGGCGCGGTCCCCGGCCCCAAGGGCGGCATCGTCTACCTGAAGAACACCGTGAAGACCATCGTGGAGAAGAAGGTCGCCACCGCCGTCAGCGTCAACCCGCAGAAGCAGAGCGGCCGCGGCAATCCGCAGAAGGCCTCCGCCCGTACCAGATAAGGAAAGGAGCGTGTAGGAAATGCCGAAAGCAGCATTGTATGATATGTCCGGCAATCCCGCCGGCGAAGTGGAGCTGTCCGAAGCCGTCTTCGGGATCGAGCCCAACGAGAACGCGGTCCACGCGGCGGTCAAGAACTATCTGGCCAACCAGCGTCAGGGCACGCAGAGCGCGCTCACCAAGGGCGAGGTCGCTTACTCCACCATCAAGCCCTGGAGACAGAAGGGCACGGGCCGCGCCCGCGCCGGTTACAAGGGTTCTCCCGTCTGGTACCACGGCGGCGTCGCCTTCGCCCCGAAGCCCCGGGATTACCGCTACAGCCTGAACAAGAAGGTCCGTCGTCTGGCCCTCAAGAGCGCCCTGAGCGCCAAGGCCGCCGACGGGGAGATCGTCGTCATCCGCGACATGAAGATGGACGAGATCAAAACCAAGCCCTTCGCCGAGCTGCTGCGCAAGGTCGGCGCCGACGGCAAGACCCTGGTGGTCACCGCCGGACCCGACACCAACGTGGTGAAATCCGCCCGCAACATCGCCGGGGTGGAGACCGCCATGGCCAGCGTCCTGAACCCCTACGCGGTGCTGAACAACACCCGCCTGGTGATCGCCGAGGACGCCCTGCCGAAGATCGAGGAGGTGTACGCATGAAACGTACCGCTTACGATGTTGTGATCCGTCCGATCATCAGCGAGCAGTCCATGGAGGACATGGACATCAAAAAGTATGTCTTTGAAGTCGCCCCCGACGCCACCAAGGTGGAGATCGCCCGCGCCATCGAGGAGATCTTCGACGTGCGCGTGATCAAGGTCAACACCCTGCACGTCCGTGGCCGCGCCAAGCGCGTGGGCGCGAACCCCGTGGGTCGGACCAAGAACTGGAAGAAGGCCGTGGTCAAGCTGAGCGCCGACAGCAAGAACATCGAGATCTTCGAGAACATGGCTTAAGGGAGGAAGGAACATGTCCATCAAAACTTACAGACCTACCACTCCCGCCCGGCGTCAGATGACCGTCTCCGGCTTTGACGGCGTGGACAAACATGCCGAGCCGGAAAAGAGCCTGGTAGAGGTGCTGAAAAAGCACGCCGGCCGCAACAGCTACGGCCACATCACCGTCCGCCACCAGGGCGGCGGCAACCGCAAGAAGTACCGCGTCATCGACTTCAAGCGCAACGACAAGCTGGGCGTCTCCGCCACGGTCGAGCGCCTGGAGTACGACCCCAACCGCAGCGCCTTCATCGCGCTGGTCACCTATGAAGACGGCGACAAGCGCTATATCCTGGCCCCCAACGGCCTGAAGGCCGGGGACAAGATCGTGGCCGGACCCGAGGCCGATATCATCGCCGGCAACGCCCTGCCCCTGAGCAACATCCCCGTGGGCACCGTGATCCACAACATCGAGCTCTATCCCGGCAAGGGTGCCCAGCTCGTCCGCTCCGCCGGCGTCAGCGCCCAGCTGATGGCCAAGGAGGGGGCCATGGCCACGGTCCGCCTGCCCTCCGGCGAGTTCCGCAAGGTCCGCGCCAACTGCATGGCCACCATCGGCCAGGTGGGCAACATCGACCACGCCAACGTCCACATCGGCAAGGCCGGCCGCAAGCGCCACATGGGCATCCGTCCCACCGTCCGCGGCTCCGTCATGAACCCGGTGGACCACCCCCACGGCGGCGGCGAGGGCAAGAGCCCCGTGGGCCGTCCCGGCCCCGTGACCCCTTGGGGCAAGCCGGCACTGGGTTACAAGACCCGCAAGACGAAGAACCAGTCCGACAAGTTCATCGTCAAGCGCCGCAACGCGAAGTAAGGAGGGAAACGAGCAATGAGCAGAAGTATCAAGAAGGGCCCCTTCGCCGCGCCTGAGCTGCTGAAGAGAGTCAGCGAGATGAACAAGACCGGCTCCAAGGCCGTCATCAAGACCTGGAGCCGCGCCTCCACCATTTTCCCCAGCTTCGTCGGCCACACCATCGCCGTCCATGACGGCCGCCGTCACGTCCCCGTGTACGTCACCGAGGACATGGTCGGGCACAAGCTGGGCGAGTTCGCCCCCACCCGCACCTTCCGCGGCCACAGCGGCGGCAAGACCGGTAAGTAAGAGGAGGAGAGAACATGGAAGCGAAAGCGCATCTGAAATACGCACGGATCTCCCCCCGCAAGGTGAAGATCGTCTGCGACCTGATTCGCGGCAAGGACGTGAAGCTGGCCCGCGGCATTCTGGAGAACACCCCCAAGGCGGCCAGCGAGCTGCTGATCAAGCTGCTGAACAGCGCCGCGGCCAACGCGGAAAACAACTTCGGCATGGACCCGGAGCGGCTCTACGTCTCCGAGACCTACGCCAACCCCGGCCCCATCCTCAAGCGCGGTATGCCCCGCGCCCAGGGCCGGATGTATCGCATCAACAAGAGGACCAGCCACATCACCATCGTCGTGGCTGAGAAAGACTAAGGGAGGAGGCAGAGACTATGGGACAGAAGGTTCATCCGCACGGAATGCGGGTCGGCGTCATCAAGGATTGGGATTCCCGCTGGTACGCCCGTCCCGACAAGGTCGGCGACCTGATCGTGGAGGATCACAAGATCCGCCAGTACCTGAAGAAGACCCTGTACAGCGCCGGCGTGCCCACCATCGAGATCGAGCGCGACAGCGCCAAGGTCCGCATCTATCTGCACTGCTCCCGCCCCGGCGTGGTGATCGGCAAGGGCGGCGAGGCCATTGAGGCCCTGAAGAAGGACATCGAGAAGCGCATCGGCAAGCCCGTGGCCCTCTCCATCGTGGAGGTCCGCACCCCCGACACCAACGCCCAGCTTGTGGCCGAGAACATCGCCCAGCAGATCGAGAAGCGCATCTCCCACCGCCGCGCCATGAAGAACGCCATTGGCCGCGCCATGCGCATGGGCGCCCTGGGCATCAAGGTCATGTGCTCCGGCCGTCTGGGCGGACGCGAGATCGCCGGCGTCGAGCAGTACCACGAGGGCACCATCCCCCTGCAGACCCTCCGGGCCGACATCGACTACGGCTTCACCGAGGCTGCCACCACCTATGGCCGCATCGGCGTCAAGGTGTGGATCTACAAGGGCGAGGTGCTGACCACCACCCTGCGTTCCACCCCGCGTGTGATGGATATGAACCGGCGCGACGAGCGTCGGCGCGACGACCGCCGGAGAGGCGGACGCGGCGGCGACCGGCGCGGAGGCTACAACCGCGACAACCGCGGCGGCTACAACCGGGACGGCAACCGTCCGGCGGGCCAGGGCGGCTACAACCGCGACGGCAATCGCCCGGCGGGCCAGGGCGGCTACAACCGGGACGGCAACCGCCCGGCGGGCCAGGGCGGTTACAACCGGGACGGCAACCGCCCGGCGGGCCAGGGCGGCTATAACCGCGGCCCCCGTCCGAACAATCCCTCCAGCGCACCCAAGGAAGGAGGCAACAAGTAATGCTTCTGCCGAAACGAGTCAAATATCGCCGCCAGCAGCGCGGCCGCATGAAGGGCAAGGCCAGCCGGGGCAACTTCGTGGCCTACGGTGAGTTCGGCCTGATGGCCACCGAGCCTGCCTGGATCACCAGCAACCAGATCGAGGCGGCCCGTGTCGCCATCAACCGTTGTATGCGCCGCGGCGGCAACGTCTGGATCAAGATCTTCCCCGACAAGCCTGTGACCCAGAAGCCCGCCGAGACCCGTATGGGTTCCGGTAAGGGCTCCCCGGAGTACTGGGTGGCCGTGGTGAAGCCGGGCCGCGTCCTCTTCGAGGTGGGCGGCATCAACGAGGAGCTCGCCCGCGAGGCCCTGCGTCTTGCCAGCTACAAGCTCCCCTGCAAGACCAAGATCGTCGCCCGGGAGACCGAGACTGAGAACGGTGGTGAATGAGATGAAGGCAGCCGAAATTCGCAATATGACCGCCGCCGAGCTGGAGGAAAAGCTGGGCGATCTGAAAAAGGATCTGTTCATGCTTCGGATGCAGCACGCTACCAACCATCTTGACAACCCCGTGAAGATCAGCGCGGTTCGCCGCGACATCGCCCGCGTCAAGACCGTCCTGCGCGAGAAGCAGAGCTGAGGAGGAAGACCGATATGACTGAAATGAGAGACACTTCCCGCAAGGTTCGCGTGGGCAAGGTCGTGTCCGACAAGATGGACAAGACCGTGGTGATCGCCGTGGCCGAGCACGTGGCGCACCCCATCTATAAAAAGATCATCAAGAGGACCTATCGCCTGAAGGCCCACGACGAGCGCAACGAGTGCGGCGTCGGCGATACCGTCAAGGTGATGGAGACCCGCCCCCTGTCCAAGGACAAGCGCTGGCGCGTGGTCGAGATCGTCGAGAAAGCGAAGTAAGGAGGCGAACCCGATATGATCCAGGAGGAAACCTATCTGAAGGTCGCCGACAACACCGGCGCGAAGGAGATCAAGTGCATCCGCGTACTGGGCGGCAGCAAGCGCAAGTACGGCAACATCGGCGATGTGATCATCGCCTCCGTCCGCAAGGCCGCGCCCGGCGGCCAGGTGAAGAAGGGCGACGTGGTCAAGGCCGTCATCGTCCGCACCTGCAAGGGCACCCGCCGCGCCGACGGCACTTACGTCCGCTTCGATGAGAACGCCGCCGTTCTGATCGGCGAGGACAAGAGCCCCAAGGGCACCCGCATCTTTGGGCCCGTCGCCCGTGAGCTGCGTGACAAGGAATATATGAAGATCCTGTCTCTGGCTCCCGAAGTGATCTAAGGAGGACAGGCAATGAATATCAGAAAAGACGACAAGGTCATCGTCCTGTCCGGCAAGGACAAGGGCAAGGAGGGCAAGGTCCTCAGCGCCATGCCGAAAGAGGGCAAGGTCATCGTGGAGGGCGTCAGCGTGGCGTCCCGCCACATGAAGCCCCGGAAGCAGGGCGAGGAGGGCGGCATCGTCAAGATGGAGACCCCCATCTACGTCAGCAAGGTCATGGTGGTCTGCCCCAAGTGCGGCAAGCCCACCCGCGTCGCCCACAAGCTGGAGGGCGGCAAGTCCGTCCGCGTCTGCAAGAAGTGCGGCGCGACGCTGTAAGGAAAGGGAGTGGAACGATATGACCAGAATGAAAGAAAAGTATGTGAACGAGGTCGCTCCCGCCCTGATGCAGAAGTTCCAGTACAAGTCCGTCATGCAGGTCCCGAAGATCGACAAGATCGTGGTCTCCGTGGGCTGCGGCGACTGCAAGGACAACAACAAGGCCCTGGACGCCGTCATCAAGGACATCTCCGCCATCACCGGCCAGCACGCCGTGGCCACTGTGGCCCGCAAGAGCGTCGCCAACTTCAAGCTGCGTGAGGGCATGAAGGTGGGCGTGAAGGTCACCCTGCGCGCCGACCGCATGTGGGAGTTCCTGGACCGTCTGCTGAACGTGGCCCTGCCCCGCGTCCGTGACTTCCGCGGCATCTCCGCCGACGCCTTTGACGGCCGGGGCAACTACTCCCTGGGCCTCAAGGAGCAGATCATCTTCCCCGAGATCGACTACGACAAGATCGAGAAGCTCCGGGGCATGAACATCGCCATCACCACCACGGCCAGGACCGACGAGGAAGCCCGCGAGCTGCTCCGCCTGATGGGCGCTCCGTTCGCAACCAACGCCTGAGGGAGGAGGAAAAAGCAATGGCAAAGACATCCATGAAGCTCAAGCAGGCCCGTCCTGCCAAGTTCTCCACCCGCAAGTACAACCGCTGCAAGATCTGCGGCCGTCCCCACGCCTATCTGCGCAACTACGGCATCTGCCGTATCTGCTTCCGCGAGCTGGCCTATAAGGGACAGATTCCCGGCGTGAGAAAAGCGAGCTGGTAAAGACTGAAAACTGAAGACTGAAGAATGAAAAATGAAAAATGGTGGTATCCCCTTCGGGGATGATTAAAATAAATGTCGCGAAGCGACACCACCATTATTCATTCTTAAGTATTCATTTTTAAGTTTTCAGTACCGCCCCCCGCATCTAAAACTGTAACAGACGGCGAAAGGCCGCTTTGAATCACGCATTCATCCGGAACCTCGCCGCTGAAACCGCCCCAGCGCGGTAACTCTTAATTAAGGAGGAAACCCCCAAATGCAGATCACCGATCCCATTGCGGATATGCTGACCCGCATCCGCAACGCCGGCATGGCCCGGCACGACACCGTGGACGTTCCCGCCTCCAAGATGAAGACCTCCATTGCGAAGGTCCTGCTGGCTGAGGGCTACATCAAGTCCTTCCAGCTCATCGACGACGGCACCCAGGGCGTCATCCGCATCACCCTGAAGTACCTGCCCGGCAAGGAGAAGGCCATCACCGGCCTGCGCCGCGTCAGCAAGCCCGGCCTGCGCGTCTATGCGGGCGCCGACGAGCTGCCCCGCGTCCTCAAGGGTCTGGGCATCGCCATCATCTCCACCTCCAAGGGCATCATGACCGACCGGCAGGCTCGGCGTGAGCACGTCGGCGGCGAAGTCCTGGCGTTCGTATGGTAAGGAGGGCCCGGAACTATGTCTAGAATCGGCAGAGCCCCCATCACCGTCCCCGCCGGCGTGGACGTGAAGATCGAGGAGAACAACCACATCACCGTCAAGGGCCCCAAGGGCACCATGGAGCGGAAGCTGCCCGCCCAGATGACGGTGGAACTCAAGGACGGGACCATCCACGTCAGCCGTCCCAACGACAGCAAGGAAAACCGCAGCCTCCACGGCCTGACCCGGACCCTGGTGGCCAACATGGTCCACGGCGTCCACGACGGTTTCGCCAAGACCCTGGAGGTCAACGGCGTGGGCTACCGTGCCAGCAAAGAGGGCAAGAAGCTGGTGCTGAACATCGGTTACTCCCACCCGGTCGAGGTGGAGGAGACCGACGGCATCACCATCGAGGTCCCCAACGCCAACACCGTGGTCATCCACGGCATCGACAAGCAGCGCGTCGGCCAGTTTGCCGCAGACATCCGCGCCAAGAGACCGCCCGAGCCGTACAAGGGCAAGGGCATCAAGTACTCTGACGAGGTCGTCCGCCGCAAAGAAGGCAAGACCGGCTCGAAGTAAGGGGAGGTGCGCATAAATGATCAACAGACCTGATACCAGAACGGCGCGCATCAAGCGCCACCAGCGCGTGCGCGGCAAGATCTCCGGCACGGCTGAGCGCCCCCGCCTGAGCGTGTTCCGCAGCGAGAAGCACATCTACGCCCAGATCATCGACGACGTGGCGGGCCGGACCCTGGTCTCCGCCTCCTCCGTGGAAAAGGGCTTCGAGGGCCTCGGCGGCAACAAGGAAGCGGCCCGCAAGGTCGGCAAGACCGTGGCTGAGCGCGCGGTGCAGGCCGGCATCGAAGAGGTCGTGTTCGACCGCGGCGGCTATATCTATCATGGCCGCGTGCAGGAGCTGGCCGAGGGCGCCCGCGAGGGCGGCCTGAAGTTCTGAGGGGAGGAGGAAACAGATCATGGCATACGAGAGAAGCAACAGACGCCGCGGCGAAGAGGAAGTCCAGAGCGAATTCACCGAAAAGGTCGTTTCCCTGAACCGCGTCAGCAAGACCGTCAAGGGCGGCCGCGTGGCGAAGTTCGCCGCGCTGTGCGTCGTCGGCGACGGCAAGGGCCGCGTCGGTTTCGGCACCGGCAAGGCCAACGAAGTCTCCGAGGCCATCCGCAAGGGCCTGGAGGACGCCAAGAAGCACATCGTCAACGTGACCCTGGAGGGGACCACGATCCCCCATGAGGTCATCGGCGAGGCCGGAGCCGGCCGCGTGCTGCTGATGCCCGCCCCCGAAGGCACCGGCGTTCTGGCCGGCGGCGCTGCCCGCGCCGTGCTGGAGGCCGCCGGAATCAAAAACATCCGCGCCAAGTGCCTGCGTTCCCACAATCCCGCCAACGTCGTCGCCGCCACTGTGACCGGCCTGAAGACCCTCCGCAACGCCGAGCAGGTCGCGGTCTTCCGCGGCAAGAACGCTGCCGAGATCCGCTAAGGAGGGCTTGAACATGGCTAAGAATCTCAGAATCAAGCTCGTCAAGAGCCTCAACGGCAGACACGACAAGCACATTGCCACTGCCTATTCCCTGGGCCTGCACAAGATCGGCAACGAGACCGTGCAGCCCGACAACCCCCAGACCCGCGGCAAGATCGCCAAGATCGGCTATCTGGTCAGCGTGACGGAAGAAGACTAAGGAGGGACAGACAGATGAAACTCAACGAACTCTCTCCCGCTCTGGGTTCCACCCACGTCGGCAAGCGCAAGGGTCGCGGCCACGCCACCGGCAACGGCAAGACCGCGGGCCGGGGCCACAAGGGTCAGAAGGCCCGCTCCGGCGGCGGCGTGCGCGTCGGCTTCGAGGGCGGCCAGATGCCGCTGGCCCGCCGCATCCCCAAGCGCGGCTTCAACAACATCTTTGCCAAGCCCCTGGACGCCATCAACGTCTCCGCCCTGGAGCAGTTTGAGAACGGCGCGGTGGTGGACCGGAAGGCCATTCTGGACGCGGGCATCATCAGCGCCTGCCGCTACGGCTTCAAGGTCCTGGGCATGGGCGAGCTGACGAAAAGCCTGACCGTGAAAGCCAACGCCTTCTCCGAGAGCGCGAAATCCAAGATCGAGGCCGCCGGCGGAAAGGCTGAGGTGGTCTAACGTGCTGCAGACGATTCGCAACGCATGGAAGGTGGCGGAGCTGCGGAAGAAGATCCTCTTCACCCTGCTCATCCTGCTGCTCTACCGCGTCGGCAATGCAGTTCCCGTCCCCTATGTGAACCTGGAGGCCCTCTCCACCTGGTTTGAAGGCTGGAGCAACTCCATCCTGGGTCTGTTCAACGTGATGAGCGGCGGCGCGCTTTCCAGCGCCACGGTCTTCGCGCTGTCCATCCAGCCCTATATCAACGCCTCCATTATCATCCAGCTCCTCACCATCGCCATCCCCGCCCTGGAGCGCATGGCGAAGGAGGAGGGCGAGGAAGGTAAGGAGAAGATCAACAAGATCACCCGTTACAGCACCATCGCCATCGCGCTGCTGCAGGGCTTCGGCTACTACATGCTGCTGCGCAACAACACTGTGGGCAGCGTGCCCCTGCTGACCTCCAACGGCATCTGGGAAGCCGTCGTCATCGTCGTCACCTTCACCGCCGGCAGCGCGCTGGTCATGTGGATGGGCGAGCAGATCACCGAATTCGGCATCGGCAACGGCATTTCCATCATCCTGTTCGCCAGCATCGTGTCCCGCTTCCCCACCGGCGTCGCCACTGCCATCAGCAACATCGCCTCCGGCGCCATGGCCTGGTGGGTCTATGTCCTGCTGCTGCTGGGCGCCCTGCTGATGATCATCCTGATCGTCGCGGTGAACAACGCCGAGCGGAGAGTCCCGGTGCAGTACTCCAAGCGCGTGGTGGGCCGCAAGATGTACGGCGGCCAGAGCACCCACCTGCCGATGAAGGTGAACATGAGCGGCGTGCTGCCGGTCATCTTCGCCCAGTCCATCGCCAGCCTGCCCGGCACCATCGCCGGCTTCACCGGCCACGAACTCACCTGGTTCGGCACCGACAGCTGGCTCTACGCGCTGGTCTATTTCCTGCTCATCATCTTCTTCAGCTACTTCTACTCCACGATCCAGTTCAACCCCATTGAGGTCAGCAACAACCTCAAGCGGAACGGCGGCTTCATCCCCGGCTACCGTCCGGGCAAGCCCACCAGCGAGTTCCTGCAAAAGGTTTTGAACAAGGTCACCCTGTTCGGCGCCATCTTCCTGTCCATCGTGGCGGTGACGCCCTACATCATCGGCATCCTGAGCCCCACCGCCTCCAAGTCCGGCATCTCCCTGGGCGGCACTTCCATCATCATCGTGGTGGGCGTCGCGCTGGAGACCGTCCAGGCTCTGGAGAACCAGATGCTGATGCGCCACTACAAGGGCTTCCTGGAATAAGAGGAGGAGCGATATGAAGCTGATCCTGCTCGGCGCACCCGGCGCCGGAAAAGGCACCCAGGCGGAGATCCTCAGTAAAATGCTGGGCATCCCCACCATCTCCACCGGCAACATCCTCCGGGCCGCCATCAAGAACGGCACCCCCGTGGGTCTGCGCGCCAAGTCCTATATGGACCGCGGCGCGCTGGTCCCGGACGCGGTGATCATCGGCATCATCCGCGAGCGCCTGAACGAGCCCGACTGCGCCGCCGGTTATATCCTGGACGGCGTCCCCCGCACGATCCCCCAGGCCCAGGCCATGGAAGACGGCGGCGTGGACATCGACGTGGCCCTCTCCATCGAGGTCGAGGACCAGACCATCATCGACCGGATGAGCGGCCGCCGGACCTGCCCGGACTGCGGCGCCAGCTACCACGTGGTCGCCAACCCGCCGAAGACGGAGGGCGTCTGCGACAACTGCGGAGCCGCCCTGACCATCCGCCGCGACGACGCGCCGGAGACCGTCCGCGCCCGTCTGGACACCTACCACGCCGAGACCGAGCCGCTGAAGGCCTTCTACGCCCAGCGCGGCAAGCTGGTCAGCGTGGACAATCAGCCCGGCATCGCCGAGACCACTGCCGTCATCGTGAAAGCGCTGGGTCTTTGAAACCGGAGATTCTATGGCGATCGTCATCAAATCTTCCAGAGAGATCGAGCTGATGCGCCAGGCGGGGAAGATCGCCGCCGGGGCGCGCAGCATCGCGCGGCAGATGATCGCGCCCGGCGTCACCACCCGGGCGATCAACAAAGAGGTATTCCACTTCATCAAAAAGTCAGGCGCGGAGCCGACGTTTCTCGGTTACAACGGCTACCCGGCCAGCGCCTGCATCTCCGTCAACGACCAGGTTATCCACGGGATCCCCGGTGCGCGCAAGCTCCAGGCGGGCGACATCGTCAGCGTGGACGTGGGTGCCACCTACCGGGGCTTCGTCGGAGACTGTGCCGGGACCTTCCCCTGCGGGGACTGCGGCGAAGAGGCCCTGCGCCTCATCGCCGTCACCCGCCAGAGCTTTTTTGAGGGCATCCGGCAGGCCAGACCCGGCAGACGGGTCTCGGACATCTCCGCGGCCGTGCAGCAATGCGTCGAGGACGCGGGCTACGGCGTCGTCCGGGACTACGTCGGCCACGGGGTCGGCGCCCGGATGCACGAGGACCCGGAAGTTCCAAACTATGTGCAGCGCGGCAGAGGCAACCCCCGCCTGGTGCAGGGCATGACCCTGGCGGTGGAGCCCATGGTCAACATGGGCACTTGGGAGGTCAAAGTCCTCTCCGACGGCTGGACCGTCGTCACCGCCGACGGCAAACTGTCGGCGCACTACGAAAACTCCATCCTCATCACCGATGGGGAGCCGGAGATCCTGACAGTTGCAGACGACCAGTGGTTATAATTCAAGGAGGGTAAACAGTCTTGGCGAAAGATGATGTGATCGAGCTGGAGGGCACGGTCGTGGAATCCCTGCCCAACACCATGTTCCAGGTGGACATCGGCAACGGCCATACCATCCTGGCGCATATTTCCGGTAAGCTGCGGATGAACTATATCAAGATCCTCCCCGGCGACCGGGTCACGGTGCAGATGTCGCCCTATGATCTGACCCGCGGGCGGATCACCTGGCGCACGAAGTAATTCACAATAGGAGGTACAGATGAAAGTCAGACCGTCTGTCAAGCCCATGTGCGAAAAGTGCAAGATCATCAAGCGCAAGGGCGTCGTCATGGTCATCTGCGAGAACCCCAAGCACAAGCAGAGACAAGGCTAAGACATTCAAACTGAATGGCGGAGCCAT
>JAFYIF010000345.1 GCA_017538775.1 Oscillospiraceae bacterium
ATAGCCCTCCGAGACCAGCAGGGCGTAGGCCGTCTCCACCGTGCTCTGGCTGACGCCCAGGTGGGCGCAGAGGGCGCGCTTGCTGGGCAGCTTCTCCCGCGCCCGGAAGCGCCCGCTGCGGATGCCGGAGGAAAAGAAGGTGTAGAGCTGTTCGTACATCGGGCCTTTGCCCGTCAGCTCCAGGGTGATCTGCTGCATGGCCGCCTCCCAACTGACCACATACTTTTTTCAAAAACTGGCTATTTACATCGGGTCAGTTCACGGCTATCATCATAGCAAGCTTCGGAACACCTGTCAAGGAGGTATCTAGTATGCAGCGCGAACAGCAAAACGCCGGAGGTGCGCGCTTCGGCACCTACCGGCTGGTCTTTATCGCCATGATGGCGGCCATTGTCTATGTCCTGACCCTGTTTCGCTTCCCCCTGCTGGGGAGCAAGGTCCACTTCGCCAACGCCGCCTGTCTGCTGGCCGGTCTGCTCTTCGGGCCCGTCAGCGGCGGGCTGGCCGCCGGGATCGGCTCCGGGCTCTATGACCTGCTGAACGGTTACGGCATCGACGAGGCGCTGATCACCCTGGTCAGCAAGTTTCTGATGGCGGCCATCTGCGCCTGGGTCGCCGGGGCCCACCGGGCGGAGGGGCTGGCGGAGACGGAGGAAGTCGGCTTCCGGGGGCTGTACGCCGCCCTCTGGAAACGCTCTCCCCGCATCCTCATCGGCAGCGCCCTGGGCGCGCTGAGCTATGTGGCGCTCTACATGCTCAAGCACTTTGTCTATCAGTTCCTCCTCTACGGCAACACCCTGGAGGGGACCGGCATCGTCCTGGCAAGCAAGCTCCCGGCCAGCCTCATCAACGCGGTCTTCGCCCTGCTGGTGGCCCCGCTGCTCTACGCGGCGCTGCTCCCGGCGCTGAAAAAGGCGGGCATCCTGGGGCACGTCTGAATCCGGAACAGAATCGAAGCGGCGGAACGCAATTGCTCTTGCGTTCCGCCGTTTTCTGTGCTATCCTTTCCAATGCAATCAGCGAATCAATCCTGTCATGGAAAGGCGGCGCGACCCATGAAAAAAAGCGTTTCCCTGTTTCTGGCCCTGCTGCTACTGTTCGGTCTGGCGCTGCACGGCATGGCCGACGCCCCGGCGGTGCTGACGGCCAGCGCCGGAGTCGGGGACATCCGGGCCAACGGCGACATCCTGCTCCCTCTGACCGGCGCGGAACTTCTTGCAGCCGGTTACAACTTCGGGGACCTGGTGACCGTCCGCTTTCTGGACCGGAGCCTGGAGCTCCCCTTCTGCGGCGACGACGCGGAGCTTTCCCCCGGCTCCCCCGCCCTGCTGGCCCGGGAGCGGGACCCCCAGGTTCTGCTGAGCGTCAAGTCCGGCGACTTCGCCACCACCTACGGCATCGCCGTCCGCACCACCTACGCGGAAACGGTCTATTTCTGGACCTACCAGCAGAATGTCACCGGCCCGGTCAGCTTCACCATTTCGCCGAACGCGCCGGAGGAAGAAAGCCCGGAACCCTCTGAAGACCCCGCGCCCCCGGAGGACTTCCCCAGCCAGGCGGAGCGGGAGTACGCCAACTTCCGGGCCGTGAACACCCGGGGCATGGGCCGGGGCACCCTCTACCGCACGGCCTCCCCGGTGGACCCGCAGAACCTGCGCAACACCATCGCCGACGCCGCCATTGCCGCCGTCGGGGTGACGGTGGTGATGAACCTGGCCGACGACCTGGAGACCCTGCTGGCCTATCCGGGCTTCGCGGACAGCTATTACGCCACTACCAACTACATCGCCCTGAACATGGGGCTGGACTTCTTCGCCCCGGACTTCCAGGCCAAGCTGCTGCTGGGTCTGCGCCACTTCGCCGCCAACCCCGGCGTCTACGCCGTCCACTGCACCTGGGGCAAGGACCGGGTCGGCTTCGTGATTGCGGTGCTGGAGTGCCTGATGGGGGCCAGCCTGGATGAGATCATCGCCGACTACATGCTCTCCCAGTACAACTACTACGGCGTCGTGGTGGACGAGCCCAGCTATCTGAGCATCGCCAACGAGAACATCGTCAAAAGCCTCCAACTGGCCTTCGGCGTGAGCGAGCTGCAAAGCGCCGACCTGGCCGCCGAGGCGGAGGAATATGTACGCGCCATCGGCCTGAGCGAGGCGGAGCTGGCGGCGCTGAAAGCCAACCTCTCCGCCGACCATGTGCCGGGGGAAACGCCGCCCGAGCAGGGCGAAACCCCGCCCGAGCAGGGCGAAACCCCGCCGGAGCAGGGCGAAAGCCCCCCGGAACAGGGCGAAACCCCACCCGAGCAGGGCGAAACCCCGCCGGAACAGGGCGAAACCCCGCCGGAACAGGGCGAGACCCCGCCCGATCCGGATGGCCCCGCGCCCCATGTGGAGCTGAGTCCCCAGAGTCTCAGCGTGGACGGGGTTGCGCGGACGGTGGAGATGTACAACATCGACGGCTACAACTACTTCAAGCTCCGTGACCTGGCCATGCTGCTGACCGACACCCCGGCGCGCTTTTCCGTGGACTGGGACGCGGAGACCAACGCGGTGCTGGTGTTCACCGGGGCGGCCTACACCCCCGTGGGCGGGGAGCTGGAACAGGGGGAGGACCGCTCCGCCACGGCGGTCAGAAGCCCCCAGACCATCTGGATCGACGGGCAGGCGCGCAGCGATCTGCTGGTCTACAACCTGGGCGGAAACAACTTCTTCCAACTGCGCAACCTGGGCGAGGCCCTGGGCTTCGAGGTGGACTATGACGCGGAGACCAACACCGCCCTGATCCTCACGGGTCCCGAGCCGGTGCCCGTCTCCGGGTCCAATCTCGTGGCCTTCGGCTGAGTCTGAGCGAAACCCATTCATCATACAAGAAGAAAGGCGGAACCAATCATGAAAAAAGTCACATCCCTGCTGCTTGCCCTGCTGCTGGCGCTGAGTCTGGCGCTGCCCGGCCTGGCCGACGCTCCCGCGGCGCTGACGGCCACCGCCGAGGCGGAACAGATCCAGAAGTACGGCAACGTCGTTCTCTCCCTGAGCTGCGACGCGGTCAAAGATGCCGGATATCAATACGGCGACGTGGTCACCGTCAGCTTCCTGGACCAGAGCATGGACATCCCCTTCTGCAACAACTACTCCGACGTGGACTCCGGCTCTCCGGCGCTCTTCGCCCGGGACG
>JAFYIF010000346.1 GCA_017538775.1 Oscillospiraceae bacterium
CGGCGGCGGCCAGGTCCTCTGCGTTGGGCCTTCCCTTGTGGATGCCCTTGAATTCCCCTCGGCAGTGGAACTCCCGCTGGTCCATGGGGACGCCGATCTTGTCCGCCTCCGCCTTGACCTTTTTATAGGTGGAGTTGAGCATGGCCGCGGAGCCGAAATTGACGATGCGGCCCACCTTTGTCCGGTCCAGCCCGCGGATGAAACTGCGCACCTCCGGGTCGATGCGGAATGCGTAATAGGAATTGCCGAGAAACAGGAGCTCCACCGGCTCGGCGACGGGCTCGCTGATGGGCAGCGCCGTGACGCCGAGCGCCCCCGCGACGGCCTCCGCGAGTCGCTTCGTATTGCCGGTTTTGGTGTAGTATCGGACTGCGCACTTCATAATAGAATCCTCCTCAAATCGTTGTTTCTTCTGGTGAGTCCTTCTATAAAAGCTCCGTCGCGCTGGGCACGGGGATGGACAAGTTGGCGGAAGTTGCGCCTTGTCATTCAAATGATACCGTGCGGACATAGAGCGCTACGGCGGAAGGGGCCTGGTTTTTGCGGAAATGAGTCAAGGAGAACCGTCCCTTCTGACTCATTGACTCACGCCCTGCTCGCCCGCATCCGCGCCGCGATGCGCTCCAGCGCCGCCTCATAGAACGCCGCGTAGTCCCCCGGCACGCGCTGCACGTCCGGGTTGATTTGGGCGCCGTGGGCTTGGAGCAGGCGGTTGCATAGCGCCTTTTCCGGCTCGTCGGGGTCGTCGTTGTCGTAGAAATACACGCTCCCGTCCCCGTAGCGCTCCCGCTGTTTGCGGCGCAGAAGCCACCAGAGGTCGTGCTCGCAGAGGGCAAAGCCGAAGCCCAGCACATACACGTCCCCGAACAGGAACAGCTCCGGCCAGGAGCGGAAGACCCTGGGGGCGGTGTCCAGGCGGTGGGGCGTCTCGGTCCCGCAGATCTGGACCATGCGGCTGAGCAGTCTGCCGTAGCGGTCGTGGCCCACCACCACGCCGCGGGGCACCGTGGTCTCCCCGTGGATGTGCCAGAGGCCCACGCGGCTGCCGTCGGCGTTTTGGGCCAGGTAGCCGGTGTGCAGGCGAAAGTTCGTCTCCCGGTGCTGTTTGCCCTG
Source organism: Oscillospiraceae bacterium (assembly GCA_017538775.1). Lineage (GTDB taxonomy): Bacteria > Bacillota > Clostridia > Oscillospirales > Oscillospiraceae > RGIG7114. The sequence continues at coordinate 1,114 of JAFYIF010000346.1, forward strand.
CTCGTCCGGTGGACGAAAGCAAAAACGCTTGTCGCTGCGGGCGGCCCCGTAGGAGAAGTCCAGGCGGGGATAGAAGGCTTTTTCCAGACAGTAGCTGTAATTCGTGCTGAGGATGTGGTCGGCCCCCAGCTGCGGCAGCCGGTCCAGCAGGGGGTTGGAGCGGTGCTGCAGCAGCTTCAGCCCCTCGGCCAGCCGCTGCTCCTCCGCCTTCAGCGCCGCCTCGTCCATGCGGACCGGGGCCGGGTCGGGGGTGGAGAGGAGCTGATAGAGCAGCGGGAAGGGAAGCTCCCGCTTTTCCGCGTCGGGCAGCGTTGCACGCCCCGGACAGCGCAGCGCCTTCAGTAGCGCGTCCCAGTCGGGCTGGTCTTCCGTCCGCTCCAGGCCGTTGCCGATCAGGAGGATCTGCGGGCGGCCCTTGCCGACGGGGGGATAGCGGAATGCGGGGATGGGTTTCCTGCTCATGGCGTTCTGCCTCCTTGGTACAGGGGCAAAACGCCCCTTTTTTTCGACCAAATCA
>JAFYIF010000347.1 GCA_017538775.1 Oscillospiraceae bacterium
ACAGCGGGGATGCATCCTGCATCCCCGCTGTCTGTGCAATGCGCATATGCGAGAAACTCAGCCCAGCTTTGCCTCCAGGCTGTCCAGCTCTGCCGCCAGCTCCCGGGGGAGCCGGTCGCCGAACTGAGCGTAATAGGCCCGGATGCCCCGGCACTCTTCGCGCCAGAGGTCCCGGTCCACGGTCAGCAGTCCCTGTAAGGTCTCCCGGCTCACGTCGGTGCCCTCCAGGTTGATGTCCTCCGGCTTCGGGAGCCAGCCGATCTCGCTCTCCACGGCCCCGACCTCGCCGAAGGCGCGGCGGAGCACCCACTCGATGACCCGCAGGTTGTCTCCGAAGCCCGGCCAGAGGAAGTGGCCCTCGTCGTCCGTGCGGAACCAGTTCACGTTGGCGATCACCGGGGGATTCGGGATCTTTTCGGCCATGTCCAGCCAGTGCTGCCAGTAGTCGCCCATGTTGTAGCCGCAGAAGGGCAGCATCGCCATGGGGTCCCGGCGGGTCTCGCCCACCTTGCCCTCGGCGGCGGCGGTCTTCTCACTGGCCATGATGCTGCCGACGAAGACGCCGTGGGCCCAGTCCCGGGACTGGTAGACCAGCGGGGCGGTCTTGGCCCGGCGTCCGCCGAAGACGATGGCGGAGATGGGCACGCCCTGGGGGTTCTCAAACTCCGGGGAGATGCAGGGGCAGTTCACCGCCGGGGCGGTGAAGCGGCTGTTGGGGTGCGCGCCGGGGGTCCCGCTGGCGGGGTCCCAGGGCTGGCCCTTCCAGTCCAGCGCGTCCGTGGGCGGGTTCTTGTCCATGCCCTCCCACCAGACCGTGCCGTCGGGCTTCAGCACCACGTTGGTGAAGATGGAGTTCTTCTTCGTGCTGGCCAGGGCGTTGGGGTTGGTTTTCTCGCTGGTGCCGGGGGCCACGCCGAAGAAGCCGTTTTCCGGGTTCACGGCCCAGAGCCGCCCGTCCGGGCCGGGGCGCAGCCAGGCGATGTCGTCGCCCACGCACCAGCACTTCCAGCCCCGCTCCCGATAGACCTGGGGCGGGATCAGCATGGCCAGGTTGGTCTTGCCGCAGGCGCTGGGGAAGGCCCCGCAGACATAGCGGACCTCGCCCTGGGGGTTCTCCACGCCCAGGATCAGCATATGCTCGGCCATCCAGCCCTCCCGGTGCCCCAGGTGGCTGGCGATGCGCAGGGCAAAGCACTTCTTGCCCAGCAGGGCGTTCCCGCCGTAGCCGGAGTTCACGGACATGATCAGGTTTTCCTGGGGGAAGTGGGTGATGTAGCGCTTTTCCGGGTCCAGCTCGGCCTTGGAGTGCAGGCCCTTGATGAAGCCGTCGTCCTCGCCCATGGCCTCCAGCACGCTGTCGCCCGCCCGGGTCATGATGCACATGCTCAGCACGACGTAGATGCTGTCGGTGATCTCAATGCCGTACTTGGCGAAGGGGGAGCCCAGCTGGGCCATGGCGTAGGGCAGGACGTACATGGTGCGCCCGACCATGCAGCCGTCATAGATGGGCCGCAGCAGGGCCTTCATCTCGTCGGGGGCCATCCAGTTGTTGGTGGGCCCGGCGTCTTCCTGCTTCTCGCAGCAGAGGAAGGTGCGGGCCTCCACCCGCGCCACGTCGCTGGGGTGGCTCCGGTGGTAGACGCAGCCGGGCAGCAGCTCCTGGTTCAGCTCAATGAGTTCGCCGGTGGCGAAGCCCTCCTGCCGCAACGCCTCCTGCTGCGCGGCGCTGCCGTCGATCCAGAGGACCCGATCCGGCTTGCACAGGGCGACCTGTTCCTCGACCCACGCCCGGACAGATTGGTTTGCTTCGGTCATATGATGCTCCTTCTTTCCATATTTGTGATGGTTCCGCATTTTATTAAGGGTTATTATACCCCTTCCGACGGGACTTGTAAAGCATCAGAATGCTCCGGTGTTGTGGAAAGTATGAAGAATCCTCGGAAAAAACTGGACATTTTGCCGGAATCTGTTGACAAAGCCGCCCCAAAGTGCCGCAGACTCCCGCCTTTGGCCGCAAATCCCGCAGCGGACAGCTCTCTTCCGATCAAGGGGACCGGAACAGGGGAGAGGCCTGTGCGGACTGTGATGAATTCCAGATTTCCAGACCCCTGTCCGGGCATTTTTCACGCATGTTACAAAATCAAATCCCAGCCGGATTCGCCCTTGACAAAGCCCAAAGCGGCGCATAAAATATGCTGGTAATTTTACTTTGATACACTAAATTGCTAAGGAGGCATGACAGATGAAGAACGCTTATGTTCTGCGCGTGATGGAGACCGTGAAGGCGCGCAACCCCGGTGAGCCGGAGTTTTTGCAGGCTGTCACCGAGGTGCTGGAAAGCCTGGAGCCTGTGGTGGAGCAGCACCCGGAGTATGAGGCCGCCGGGATCCTGGAGCGTTTTGTGGAGCCGGAGCGTCTGGTCCAGTTCCGCGTCCCCTGGGTGGACGACAAGGGCCAGGTCCAGGTCAACCGGGGCTGGCGCGTCCAGTACAACAGCGCCATCGGCCCCTACAAGGGCGGCATCCGCTTCCACCCCAGCGTCAACGCCTCCATCCTCAAGTTCCTGGGCTTTGAGCAGGTGCTGAAAAACAGCCTGACCACCCTGCCCATGGGCGGCGGCAAGGGCGGCAGCGACTTTGACCCCAAGGGCAAGAGCGACAACGAGGTCATGCGCTTCTGCCAGAGCTTCATGAGCGAGCTCTACCGCCACATCGGACAGTTCACCGACGTGCCCGCCGGGGACATCGGCGTGGGCGGCCGGGAGATCGGCTATCTCTTTGGCCAGTACAAGCGCATCACCAACCGCTTCGACGGCGGCGTGCTGACCGGCAAGGGCCTGAGCTTCGGCGGCTCCCTGGCCCGGACCGAGGCCACCGGCTACGGCCTGTGCTACTTCACCCAGGAGTACCTCAAGTGCGTCCGGGGCGACAGCTTTGCGGGCAAGGTCTGCGTGATCTCCGGCAGCGGCAACGTGGCCCAGTACGCGGCCCAGAAGGCCACCCAGCTGGGGGCCAAGGTCGTGGCGATGAGCGACAGCAACGGCTACATCTACGACCCCAACGGCGTCAATCTGGACGTGCTGTTTGACCTCAAGCAGCGCCGCCGCGCCCGCATCAGCGAATACGTGAACGCCGTCCCCGGCAGCGAGTACCACGAGGGTTGCCGCGACATCTGGAGCGTCAAGGCCGACATCTGTATGCCCTGCGCCACCCAGAACGAGATCGACGTGCGCGAGGCGGAGATGATCATCGCCAACGGCGCCATCGGCGTCTTCGAGGGGGCCAACATGCCCACCAGCCTGGCGGCCACCGAGCTGATCCAGAAGGCCGGGCTGCTGTTCAGCCCCGGCAAGGCCAGCAACGCCGGCGGCGTCGCCACCAGCGGCCTGGAGATGACCCAGAACTCCGAGCGCCTGAGCTGGACCTTTGAAGAGGTGGACGGCAAGCTCCGTGGCATCATGGAGGGCATCTTCCACAACGCCTACGAGGCCAGCAAGGCCGTGGGCCGGGAAGGCGACATGGTGGTCGGCGCAAACGTGGCCGGCTTCCTCAAGGTGGCCAACGCCATGCTGGCCCAGGGCCTGGTATAAGCGCCCGTTTCAACTCCATTTGGTTTTTGCAGCGGCAGGAATTTATTCCTGCCGCTGCGTTTTTGCTTGCAAAACGCGTCGGAATGGGGTATGATAAAAAACTGCGGCTTCCACCACTTCTGCCCGGGTCTATGCAGCTTCTTTGCAAAGCGGGAAAGGACGCGATACCCAGCGTTTTCCACTAAAAACCGCTGCACATCGCGCAAATCTGTCAAAAACCCCCGCGCACCCGGGAGAAGCGGACTTTTCGCGCCGCCCGTAGGGACGTTCCAGACAAGGACGCGCATACGGAATAAGCTGATACTGCGGAGGACACGATATATGAGAGCGGTCATGACCGTGATCGGGCCGGACCGGGTCGGCATCATCGCCGGGGTCAGCGCCCTGCTCGCGGAAAAAAACGTCAACATTCTGGACCTGAACCAGACCATCATGGGCGGCATCTTCACCATGGTCATGCTGCTGGACACCGCCACGGCCAACTGCCCCTTTGAGGAGCTGCGGACGGCCTTCGCGGACTTCGAGCGCACGAGCGGCCTGTCCGTCCGCATCCAGCGGGAGGACACCTTCGCCGCCATGCACCGCATCTGAGGGGGGCGGGACCATGCTGGACCGTTCCGACATTCTGGAAACGCTGGACATGATCGACCAGCAGCATCTGGACATCCGTACCATCACCATGGGCATCTCCCTCCGGGACTGCGCCCACCCCGCCATGGGCCGCTGCGCGGAGAAGATCTACGACAAGATCTGCCGCTGCGCCGCCCGCCTGGTGGAGACGGGCCGCGCCATTGAGAGCGAATACGGCATTCCCATCGTGAATAAGCGCATTTCCGTCACCCCCATCGCCCTGATATCCGAGAGCTGCGAGGGCGGGGACCCGGCGGTGCTGGCCCGGGCCATGGACCGGGCGGCCCGGACCTGCGGCGTCAACTTCATCGGCGGCTTTTCCGCCCTGGTCCACAAGGGGGCCACCCCCGGGGACGAGCGCCTGCTGGACGCCATCCCGGAGGCCCTGAGCGGCACGGAGCTGGTCTGCTCCAGCGTCAACGTGGCCACGACCCGGGCGGGCATCAACATGGACGCCGTGGCGAAGATGGGCCGCATCATCAAGGAGACGGCGGCCCTGACCGCAGACCGGGACGGCCTGGGCTGCGCGAAGCTGGTGGTCTTCGCCAACGCGGTGGAGGACAACCCCTTCATGGCCGGGGCCTTTCACGGGGTGGGGGAGCCGGACTGCGTCATCAACGTGGGCGTCAGCGGCCCCGGCGTGGTCTGCCACGCCCTGAAAAGCGTGCCGGGCGCGCCCTTCGACCTGGTGGCCGAGACCGTGAAGCGCACAGCGTTCCGTGTCACCAGAATGGGACAGATGGTGGCCCGGGCCGCCAGCGAGCGGCTGGGAGTCCCCTTCGGGGTGGTGGACCTGTCCCTGGCCCCGACCCCGGCGGTGGGGGACAGCGTGGCCCGCATTCTGGAAGAGATGGGCCTGGAGACCTGCGGCACCCACGGCACCACGGCGGCCCTGGCCCTGCTGAACGACGCGGTGAAGAAGGGCGGCGTCATGGCCAGCAGCCATGTGGGCGGCCTGTCCGGGGCCTTCATCCCGGTCAGCGAGGACGAGGGCATGATCGCCGCCGCCGAGCGCGGCACGCTGACCCTGGACAAGCTGGAGGCCATGACCTGCGTGTGTTCCGTGGGTCTGGACATGATCGCCATTCCCGGCGACACCTCCGCCGAGACCGTCTCCGCCATCATCGCGGACGAGGCGGCCATCGGCGTGGTGAACAGCAAGACCACCGCCGTCCGCCTGATCCCCGTACCGGGGAAGCAGGTGGGGGACCGGGTGGAGTTCGGCGGGCTGCTGGGCAGCGCCCCGGTGATGCCCGTCCACGCCGAGAGCGCGGCCCGGTTCATCGCCCGGGGCGGGCGCATCCCCGCGCCGATGCAGAGTCTGAAAAACTGACGCGGCGCCGCAAAAGCGCAATCAGATTTTATATGTATAGAAGAAGGAGGACTTTTCCATGTCCTGTACCCATCCCCCTGTTGACCTGACGCCGCTGGAGCCGGTCCTCTCCGACTATGCCGGGACGCCGGGCAGTCTGATCACCATCCTGCAAAAGACGCAGGAGCTCTACGGCTACATCCCCATGGACGCGGTCTACGCCATCGCGGCGGCCAGCGGGGACAGCCCGGCCCATGTGCTGGGCGTGGCCACCTTTTACTCCCAGTTCCGCTTCACGGCGGTGGGCAAGCACCTGATCTTGCTGTGCAAGGGCACGGCCTGCCACGTCAACGGCGCGGAGAGCATCGCCGACGCGATCATGGACGAGCTGGGCATCACCGACGGCGGCACCACGGAGGACGGGCTGTTCTCCCTGTCGCTGGTGGCCTGCCTGGGCTGCTGCTCCCTGGCCCCGGTGATGATGATCGGGGAGCGCACCTATGGCGCGCTGACACCGGACAAGGCCAGAAAGATCCTGCGCGAGATCCGAAAGGAGGAGACGGCATGAGCATTCGCATTGCGGTGGGAGAGGGCTCCTGCGGCCTGGCCGCGGGGGCGTCTGCGGTCTACGCGGCGCTGGAGGCCAAGCTGGCCGGGGCCGAGGGCGTGAGCCTGGGCATCACCGGCTGCGTGGGCGCCTGCTTCCTGGAGCCCATCGTGGACGTATACGACGGGACCGGCGCGCTGCACCGCTGTGTCCGGGTCAAGCCCGGGGACGCGGAGACCATCGCCGCCGCCGCCAAGACCGGGGACTTCTCCGGGCTGGAGCAGCTGCTGATCTCCGACGAGGACAGCGGCTTCCTGAAGCGCCAGACCCGCATCGCCCTGCGCAACTGCGGGGTCCTGGACCCGGAGCGCCTGTCCGACTACGTGGAGGCGGGCGGCTATCAGGCCCTGCGCCGTGCCCTGACCGAGCTGACGCCGGAACAGGTCATTGAAGAAATCAAAGTTTCCGGCCTGGCCGGGCGCGGCGGCGCGGGCTTCCCCACCTGGTTCAAGTGGAACGCGGCCCGCCAGAGCCCCGGCAGCGAGAAATATCTGATCTGCAACGCCGACGAGGGCGACCCCGGGGCCTTCATGGACCGGGCCGTCATCGAGAGCGACCCCCACAATCTGATCGAGGGGATGCTGATCGGCGCTTACGCCATCGGGGCGTGCGAGGCCGTGGTCTACGTCCGGGCCGAATACCCCCTGGCCATCGTGCGCCTGCGGGAGGCCATCCGCCAGGCGAAGGCGGCGGGCTATCTGGGCCGGAACATCTGCGGCACGGACTTTAGTTGCGACATCCGCATCAAAGCCGGGGCCGGGGCCTTCGTCTGCGGGGAGGAGACGGCCCTGATCGAGTCCCTGGAGGGCAACCGGGGGATGCCAAGGCTCAAGCCTCCCTTCCCGGCCCAGGAGGGCTACTGGCATAAGCCCAGCAACATCAACAACGTGGAGACCTTCGCCAACGTGCCCTGGATCATCGCCCACGGCGGCGCGGCCTTCGCCCGGTACGGCATCGAGGGCTGCCGGGGCACCAAGGTCTTCGCGGTCACCGGCAAGGTGCAGCGCGGCGGCCTGGTGGAGGTGCCCATGGGCATGACCTTGCGGGACGTGATCTTCGGCATCGCCGGGGGCATCCGGGGGGGCAAGCGCTTTAAGGCCGTGCAGCTGGGCGGCCCCAGCGGCGGCTGCATCCCGGAGGAGCTGCTGGACACCAGCATCGACTACAAGAGCCTCTCTGCCACCGGGGCCATCATGGGTTCCGGCGGTATGGTGGTCATGGACGAGGACACCTGCATGGTGGGCATCGCCAAGTTTTTCCTGGACGTCACCACCCGGGAGAGCTGCGGCAAGTGCGTCCACTGCCGCATCGGCACCACGCGCCTGGGCGAGATCCTGAACCGCATCGTCAGCGGCGAAGGGCGCGAGGGCGACGTGGAGCTGCTGGAGGAGCTGTGCCAGGCCGTGAAGGACGGGGCCCTCTGCGGCCTGGGCCAGA
>JAFYIF010000348.1 GCA_017538775.1 Oscillospiraceae bacterium
ATCCACTCCCGGCGGGGTTCCACCTCTTCGCCCATCAGCAGGGAGAAGATCTGGTCGGCCTCCAGCGCGTCCCCCAGGGTGATGCGCCGGAGGGTGCGCCGGGCCGGGTCCATCGTAGTCTCCCAGAGTTCTTCCTTGTTCATCTCGCCCAGGCCCTTATAGCGGGCGATGTCCACCTTGGCGTTGGGGTTGTCCCCGCGCATTTCGGCGGAAATTTTATCCCGCTCCGCGTCGGAGTAGGCCACGCGCTGCTGCTTGCCCCGGGTCAGCTTGTAGAGCGGCGGGACGGCGGAGTAGACGTAGCCCCGCTCGATCAGCGGGCGCATATAGCGGAAGAAGAAGGTCAGCAGCAGGGTGCGGATGTGGCTGCCGTCCACGTCCGCGTCGGCCATGATGATGATCTTATGATAGCGCAGTTTGTCCACGTTGAAGTCCTCGCCGATGCCCGCGCCCAGGGCGGCGATCACCGGCTGGAGCTTTTCGTTCTTGTAAATTTTGTCCGCCCGGGCCTTTTCCACGTTCAGCATCTTGCCCCACATGGCCAGCACCGCCTGAAAGCGGCTGTCCCGGCCCTGGTTGGCGCTGCCGGCGGCGCTGTCGCCCTCGACGATGTAGATCTCGCAGAGGGCCGGGTCCCGCTCGTTGCAGTCCTTGAGCTTCTCCGGCATCCCGCCGGACTCCAGGCCGCTTTTGTTGCGGATGGACTCCCGGGCGCGCCGGGCGGCTTCCCGGGCGCGGGAGGCGGTCATGGACTTTTCCAGAATCGCCTTGCCCACGGCGGGGTTTTCCTCCAGAAACTCGCTGAGCTTCTCCTGCAAAATGCTGTCCACCAGCGTCCGCATTTCGCTGTTGCCCAGTTTGTCTTTGGTCTGGCCCTCAAACTGGGGCTCGGTCAGCTTCACGGAGATGATGGCGCTCATGCCCTCCCGGCAGTCCTCGCCGGAGAGGGAGTCCCCCTCTTTCAAGACGCCGATGCGCTTGCCGTAGGCGTTCAGGACGCGGGTGAGGGCGGTCTTGAAGCCGGTCTCGTGCATCCCGCCGCCGGGGGTGTGGATGTTGTTGGCGAAGGAGACGATGACCTCGCTGTAGCCGTCGTTGTACTGCAAAGCGATCTCCGCCTCGCTGTCGGCACGGGTCCCGGAGACGTAGATCACGTCGGGGTGCAGGGGGGTCTTGCTGCGGTTGATGTAGCGCACAAACTCCCGGATGCCGCCGGCGTAGCACATGACCGCGCTGCGCTGGGCCTCCGGTTTCTCCGCGCTCTCGGGCCTTGCGTCCGTCAGGCTGATGTGCAGTCCGGCGTTCAGGAAAGCCTGCTCCCGGAGCCGGGTGTGCAGGGTCTCGTAGTCGTAGACCAGCTCGTCGAACATCTCCGGGTCCGGCTGGAAGCGGACGACGGTGCCGGTCCGGTCCGTGTCGCCGATGACGCGCATGTCCTGGGTCTTGACCCCCCGGGCGAAGCGCATCTGGTAGATGTGGCCGTTCTTGTGGACCTCCACCTCCAGCCAGGCGCTGAGGGCGTTCACCACGCTGGCGCCCACGCCGTGCAGACCGCCGGAGACCTTGTAGCCCCCGCCGCCGAACTTGCCGCCCGCGTGCAGCACCGTGTAGACCACCTCCAGGGCGGGGAGTCCCGTCTGCTCCTGGATGTCCACCGGAATGCCGCGCCCGTCGTCGCTGACGCGGATGCTGTTGCCCGGCTCGATGGTGACGCTGATGTGACGGCAGAACCCGGCCAGGGCCTCGTCGATGGCGTTATCCACGATCTCATAGACCAGGTGGTGCAGACCGCTGGAGCTGGTGGAGCCGATGTACATCCCCGGCCGCTTGCGCACCGCTTCCAGCCCCTCCAAAACCTGGATCTGAGAGGCGTCATATTCCTGCGTGATTTTTTCGGTGAGGTCGGTCATAGCAAAACATCCTTGTATGAAATAATGATGATTTAATTGTGTCATTGCGAGGAGGGCGAAGCCCGACGTGGCAATCCCCCGGTGCGTTGCGGACAGGTCCGACACCTGCGATCTTAAAACGGGCTGTCTGCCACTGAATGGGGGATTGCCACGACCAGTCTGCGGACTGGTCTCGCAATGACAGCTTTTTTCGGCTGTTATTCCACCCCGCTGCCCTCGCTGCGTCTCAGGAGGGTGGAGGCGTTCAGTTGGCTGAGATACACCGTCTGACCGCGCTCCTGGGCGGCGCAGACGACGAAGCTTTTGGGCAGTTCTCCGCCCCCGGCGTCCAGAATGGCCCCGGAGCGCTCCGCCGCCCGGAGAAAGGCCCTTGTCAGATGGGACTGGGAGCTGATGTCCAAATCGAAAACGCCGACCACGTCCCGCTTGCGGATGAGCGTGTCGTTGCCGAGGTGCAGATACATGGAATGTTCTCCTTCCTGGTCAGGCGCTTCCCTTCGAAATGACCCCATCTTTCACCGTCAGCACCCGTCCTCCGGTCCGCCCGGCGATAAGCTGCGCGTCCTCGCAACAGGTGATGAGGGTCTGGCCGCCCCCGATGCGGTTCAGGACGAAGGCCTGGCGGCGGCTGTCCAGTTCGCTGAGTACGTCGTCCAGCAGGAGGATGGGGTATTCCCCGGTCTCCTGCAGGATGATCTCCCGTTCGGCCAGTTTGAGGGACAGTGCCGCAGTTCGGGTCTGGCCCTGGCTGGCGTAGGCTCTGGCGGGGCGACCGTTCAGGGAAATCTCCAGGTCGTCTTTGTGGGCTCCGGTGAGGCAGGTCCCGGTGGCCAGCTCCGCCTCCCGGTGGGCGCGCTGGTGGGCCAGGACCTCTTCATAGATCCGCGTCTCGCTGGCGGTGGGGTCCGTCACGGTGCTGACCGTGGCGTAGCGCAGCTCCAGGGTCTCCGGCGTGCCCCCGGCGGTGAAGGCCCGGTGGATGGGTGCGGCGCAGTCCCCCAGGCGGCGGGCGAAGCTGGCCCGGTAGCGGATCAGCCGGGCGCTGAGCCGGGCCAGGGCCTCGGAAAAGGTGTCCAGGGTGCCCAGCATCGCGCTGTCGTTCCGGTAGTCCCGCAGCAGGCGGCTTTTGTTTTCATAGACCCGGCGGTAGTCGCTGAGGGCCGCGGCGTAGCCGGGGCGGAGCTGCCCGATGGCCAGGTCCATCAGCCGCCGCCGGGCGCCGGCCCCGTCCCGGATGAGATTCAAATCGTCGGGGCTGAACAGCACGGCTTTGAGCTTTTCCCCCAGCTCGCAGCCGGTCTGACGGACGCCGTTGCAGAAGATTTGCTTGCTCTGGCCCCGGCGGAGCAAGATGCGGATGCGCTGTTCCCGTCCGGCCAGTTGGACGGCGGCCTCGATCTCGGCGCTGTCCCGGTCCAGGGCGATCAGCTCCCGGTCAAGGCGGGTGCGGAAGCTGCGGCCCCCGGAGAGCATCCAGACGGCCTCCAGCAGATTGGTCTTCCCCTGGGCGTTCTCCCCGGAGATCACGTTGATGTCCGGCGCAAAGTCGGTTTCGGCCTCCCGGTAGTTCCGGAAGTCCCGGAGCGTCAGGTGCTGCAGCCTCATGGGCCCTCCACGGCGTAGTCCTGCCCGGCGTAGCAAACGCGGTCGCCGGGGCGGAGCTTTTTCCCCCGCTGGGTGCAGACTTCCCCGTTGACCAGCACCTGTCCGGCGGCAATTTGCACTTTGGCCTCCCCCCCGGTGCCCACCGCGCCGCAGAACTTCAGGAAGGCGTCCAGTTTGATGAAGGGGGTGGTGATGCGGATTTGTTCCATGGCCTTCACTCCGCTCTCAGCCGGACCGGCAGGATCATGTAGAGGAAGCGGTCGGTGCCGTCCGTGGGGGCCAGGACACAGGGCGCGGAGCCGGAGTTGAGGCAGATGCGGATATCCTCCGTGGGGGCGGATTTCAGGACATCCAGCAGATAGCGGTTGTTGAAGCCGATCTCCAGTCCCTTTCCGTCCCCGTCCAGGGTGCAGAAGTCCTCCGCCCGGCCCAGGGCCGTGGCGCAGACGATGCGCAGCTGGTCGCGCTCGAAGATGCAGCGCAGCGGGGTGTTGATCTTGGTGTCGATGATGAGGCTGACGCGCTCGATGGTGCGCTGGAGCTCCCGGCAGTCGGCCCGGACCTGGACGTTGAAGACATCCGGCACGGCCTTGTGGTAGTTGAGAAACTCCCCTTCCAGGCGGCGGGAAATCAGCACGGTGTCGCCGATGGTGAAGCCGATGTGCTTGTCCCCCACGTGGATGTGG
>JAFYIF010000349.1 GCA_017538775.1 Oscillospiraceae bacterium
AGGGGGGCGCTTTTTCCTCTGCCATCGGAGTGGCAGGGGGCTGCACAGGTTCCGCGTCCGCCCGCCGCGCTTCCGGCTGTGGCGGCGCTTCCTCTTTCGCCTCTTGTTCGTTTACAAAAACCGGCTCCGCTGCCGGGACCCCCATCGGGACGCCCTGCCGCACTTGCCGCTCCAGGGCCTCCACCCGGGCGCGCAGCATGGGCAGTGTGTCGCTGAGACCGGGCTCGCAGAGGGTGATGAGGCACAGCTCGCAGATCATCCGCGCCTGACCGGCCCGCATATCCGCCAGCGCCGCCTGGATGCAGGCGATGTGGGCGATCAGCTCCGCCTTGGAAAAGGCGGTGCGGAAGGAGTCCAGCAGCGCGTCGTCATAGTTGCCCGAGCGCAGTCCCCGCCCGCCTTTCGGGGCAACGGCGCACAGGAGCAGGTCCCGCAGCAGGCCGGAGAGCTCCCCCAGAAGCGTGGCCGGGTCCTTTCCCTCCTGCCAGAGCCGCCCGAAGCGCTCCACGGCCCCGCCGCTGTTGTGCCGGGCGATGTCCCCCAGCAGCGCCGCGATCTCCCGGTTGCCCGCCAGCCCCAGGGTGCTGTAGACCGCGTCGGTGTCGATGTCGGCGCGTCCGGCGCACTGGTCCAGCATACTCAGCGCGTCGCGCATCCCGCCTTCGCTGAGCCCCGCCAGCAGCGCCGCCGCCTCGTCCGTCAGGCGCAGCCCCTCCTGGGCGGCCACATAGCGCAGCCGGTCCATGATGACCCCGGTGTCCAGCCGCTTGAAGGCGTGGCGCTGGCAGCGGGAGAGGATGGTGGCCGGGACCTTTTGCAGCTCCGTGGTGGCCAGGATGAACATCAGATGCTCCGGCGGCTCCTCCAAAATCTTCAGCAGGGCGTTGAAGGCGGCGGTGGAGAGCATATGCACCTCGTCGATGATGTAGACCCGCTTTTTCGCAATGGCGGGGGAGAACAGGGCCTCGTCCCGGAGCTGGCGCACGCTGTCCACGCCGTTGTTGCTGGCCGCGTCCAGCTCCACCACGTCGGTCACGCTGCCGTCGTCGATGCCCCGGCAGAAGCGGCAGGCGTTGCAGGGACTGCCGTTCACCGGCTGGACGCAGTTCACGGCCTTGGCCAGGATGCGGGCGCAGGTGGTCTTCCCGGTGCCCCGGGTGCCCACGAAGAGATAGGCGTGGCTCAGGTGCCCGGTGATGACCTGCTGCTTGAGGGTCTCCGTGATGTGGGACTGTCCCACGACCTCGTCAAAGGTCCTGGAACGCCATTTTCGATAAAGCGCCTGATACATGGCGACACCTCCCGGCGCAAACGCGGAAAAGCTGGAAAAAGCGACTCAGTCCCCCGCAGGGGCGGGGGACTGGGACAAAATACGATCCTTGGCGAGACTGCACACCCATCTTTGAGAGAAATGATCCATCCGTTACAACGGCAGCCAACTCGGCTCCGGCACCCTCGCGGCACACGGAGTGACCCGCTTAGTGCTGCTCGGTTCCCCGCCTGACACGGTTCACGGGGCTCCGTTGCGCAAGACCGAAACGTCAACATCGCTTACCGAGGTCAGACAACACACCATTTTCCCTGGGATGGGGATTCATCCCTGCTATAGCGGATTGCAGGCGACAGGGCACCGCTGGCTCCCCGACTAGTGCAGCCTTGCCAAAGACCGCTTGATTATTCTACACCATGGAGGAGGGAATGGCAAGATTTTTTTTGCGGAAGGGAAAAATTTTTCTTTACAAATCAGAAATCTGTGCTATACTATCCTTGTTCGCTGCGGCGGACAACAGAAAAGGGCGATTAGCTCAGCTGGGAGAGCGCCAGGTTCGCAATCTGGAGGTCAGGGGTTCGATCCCCCTATCGTCCACCAGAGAAGGATTGCTATTTTGACAGAAGTAGCAATCCTTTTTTCTATAAAAAAACGACACGGACTGCAACGCAAAAAAGAGACAGAAGCGAGAGGTGAGTCATGTATGGCTTATGAAGACAGCAGCACTTGGAAAAGGACGCTGGGGAGCACAGATTCAGGTATGACGGAAAACGAAAGTGCTTGTGTGGAGCGGCTGAGAGCCTCATACAGAAACACCAGGGACCGGGCCGGACAGCTTGCGGAGTCGATCTCGAAGACGCTTCCGTTCTTCACGCAGCACGACATCAGCCATATCGACGCGCTGTGGGATTCCGCCGACCTTCTGCTGGGGAACGACTATCCGCTGAATCCGGCGGAAGGCTATGTCTTGGGCCTGTCCTTTCTGCTCCATGATCTTGGCATGGCGCTCGCGGCATATCAAGAGGGGCCGGATGGGATACGGGACAATGCTTTCTTCCGGGATGCATTGGCGTCCGAGTTTTTGCAGGAACAGGGTCGCACGATCCGGGAAGCGGATTGGACAGCCTTGGAGCAGGACCTTTTCCGTTTGGATGGGACAGGCCCGGCGTTTTTGAACCGCGCTTTGGCGGCGACGCTGCGGGAACTGCACACGGAAAAGGCGGAAACCCTGGCGTTCCAATGCTGGACAGACGGCAAACAGCAGATGTATCTGATCGACGACTCCGACTTGCGGGAGGCGTTCGGGGAATTGGCGGGGAAGATCGCCGCCAGTCACGGTTGGAGCTATGACCGGCTGAAAGCCAGCTTTCCGGACGCGCCGCAGGGCGTAACGGGCGTCTTTCCGCAGAAGTGGGAAGTGGATGCGCGGAAGCTTGCCTGCGTCCTCCGGGGTGCGGACGCCATACAGATCGACGACCGGCGGGCGCCCTCCTTTCTGATGGCGCTCCGACGGCTGGAAGGGGCGTCGAAGCAGCATTGGGTCTTTCAGAATCGTTTGAATCAGCCCACGGTTCAGGAAGCGCACCTCTTCTTTACCTCCAAATCCGCGTTTCCTTTGGATCAGATGGAGGCCTGGTGGCTCTGCTATGACACCTTGCGCATGGCCGACCGGGAGTTGCAGAACGCGGATACGCTCCTTATGGAGACCGGACGGACGCCGTTTCGGGTGCGAGGCGTTTATGGGCTGTCCTCAGCAAAAGAATTGAGCCGGTATATCCAGGTGAAAGGCTGGATCCCTATGGACACCACCATTCGCGTTGGGAACGTGGCAAGCCTGGTTGCAAAACTGGGCGGTGCCCAGCTTTACGGAAAAGACAGCGAATTGGTCCCATTCCGGGAACTGATCCAGAACGGCGCGGACGCCGTCCGGGCGCGGAGAATGCTGGAGGAACGGGGAGACGACTACGGAGACGTGGTCATTTCCATGGATGAAAGGGACGGAAAACACTGGATTTCTTTCTCTGACAATGGCATTGGAATGTCGGAGCAAGTGCTGACGGGGCCGTTTCTGGATTTCGGGCAAACGTTTTGGAATACATCATTGATGAACCGGGAACTGCCCGGTCTGTCGGCGCGGGGCTTCCGTTCCACAGGGCAGTACGGCATCGGCTTTTACTCGGTGTTCATATGGTCAGAAGAGGTTCGGGTCATTACCAGACGCTATGATCTGGGCCGGGAGAAAACGCTTGTGCTGGAGTTCCGGCAAGGGGTGGAAAGCCGCCCGGTACTGCGGTCAGGCACAAAGGAAGAGCAGGGCCTGGTGCGAGACGGAGGAACCTGCGTGAAGGTCTGTTTGTCGGAGGAACGGGTAGAACAGATTCGGAGCGGGAAAATTTTTCAGTATGGCGAGAATCTGGAAGTATCTTTGGCGAGACTTGCCCCATGTTTGGATTGCAATTTGTTTTATCAGAAAACCATGTTGGTTCGGGCCAATGACTGGCAGACCATGGATCCGATGGCTCTTGTTAACAGAGTTGTTGCGAAAATCTGGGAGGAAACAGGAAGCGCTATGTATCGTGAAAGATGGCCGGCTTATCGCAGTTATTTTCAACGCTATTGTGCCAATATGTCACCTTGTTACGAAGGGGATACGATGTGCGGTCGTGCATTTCTTTTCCCGGGTTTACTGTATATATCAGGACTTGGAACGTTGATTTCCGGGGGATTTCAGAGTGGGGAACGTGCCGTCTTTTTTGGTGGAGTTGTTCCTGGGCGTCAGACCGATGTATCCAGAAACCTTCTGTATCCTTCCATGAGTGATGTGGCTCTCAGAAGATGGGCTGAAACGCAGAGAGATCTCATTGTGAAGATGAAGTCGGCAGGCTGGGAACAGGTAGCTGCAGCTTCCCTGCTTTCCAGCCTGGGAGTTTCGCCAGACGATCTTTTCCTTGCTGAGTGCATGGATGGATACCTGATGTATGAAAATATTGTTGATCGCGTGAATCGAAGCAAAAGAGAGTTCTTTGTTGTTTTCACTGTCTCTCTGGGAGACTTTGATATCTCTCTAGGAGACTCTCATGCTAAAATGATTCCAG
>JAFYIF010000350.1 GCA_017538775.1 Oscillospiraceae bacterium
GAAGCGGTTCTGAATCGAAACAAAAAAGCTCCCCGGGACAGCGTGCGCCCGGGGAGCGTGGATGCGAAGCTACGAGTATGATCAGGCCTTGGGAGGCATGACCATGGCATAGCCCTTCAGAACGGTCTCGCCGCGCTGGTTGGTGCAGACGGTCTCCAGCTTGACGCGGTTCTTCTCCGGGACCATCTCGACCACGGTGGCGGTGGCGGTGACGGTGTCGCCGATCAGGACGGGCTTGGTGAACTTCAGCTCCTGGCTCATATAGATGGTGCCGGGGCCGGGCAGATACATACCGAGGACGGCGGACACAAAGCCGGCGGAGAGCATCCCGTGGGCGATGCGCTGGCCGAACATACCCTTCTCTGCCTCCACCTGGTTGACATGGGCGGGGTTCAGATCGCCGGTGATGCCCGCGAACAGATACACGTCGGTCTCCGTGACAGTCTTGGTGACGGAAGCGCTGTCGCCGAGTTTCATCTCCTGAATGGTAATGCCTTTCATGTAACGTTCCTCCTGAAAGTAAAATAATGACGGATGCTTGCAGTCATGTTCGTCTGACAGCTTACCACTTATTCACAATTCCGTCAATAGAAAAATGTTGCGCCGGTTTTTTGGCAATAACGATGAAAAACCCGGGGCGGGGGCTCCGGAATCCTGAAAACGATTGACAATCGCCGGTAAAATGCTATAGTGAAAGTGGAAGAATTTCTGGTTGGAGGGTCGGAAATTCCTGCTTCGCGCGTTCCAAATCCACACATTTTCAGCGGGAGCGTGAAGCGCGGCGCGCTTTGTCCCCCGTGCCCGGCGGGCCGGGACCGGGGCGGATTTGCGCGGCCTCGCCGTGGAAAACAGCCGGGAGCGCGGTGCCGGAGCGCCCCCCGGACGAGGAAATCGCAGAAAATCGTTCGGAAAACCGTCCGGCGCTGTTGACAAACGGGAAACAAACTCCTATAATGTTATGTTGGCAAACGGAAAAAATATCAATAATTGGGGAGGAGAAGCATGAGCTACATTCAGTTAGAAAAAGAGGGATACGTCGGCATTCTGACCGTCAACCGTCCGAAGGCCCTGAACGCCCTGAACAGCGAGGTCCTGTCTGAGCTGGAGAGCGTCCTGGACAACCTGGACACCAACGAGATCCGCGTTCTGATCATCACCGGCGCGGGGGACAAGAGCTTTGTGGCCGGCGCCGACATCGGCGAGATGAGCACCCTGAGCAAGGAAGAGGGCGAGGAGTTCGGCCGTCTGGGCAACCGCGCCTTCCGCAAGGTCGAGGTCCTGCCCATCCCTGTCATCGCCGCGGTCAACGGCTTTGCTCTGGGCGGCGGCAACGAGCTGGCCATGAGCTGCGACATCCGCATCTGCGCCGAGAACGCCGTCTTCGGTCAGCCTGAGGTCGGCCTGGGCATCACCCCCGGCTTCGGCGGCACCCAGCGTCTGGCCCGTCTGGTCAGCCCCGGCTACGCCAAGCAGCTGGTTTACACCGCGAAGAACATCAAGGCCCCCGAGGCGCTGCGCATCGGCCTGGTCAACGCCATCTATCCGCAGGCTGAGCTGATGCCCGCCGCGAAGAAGCTGGCCGCCGCCATTGCCGACGCCGCCCCCATCGCCGTCCGCGCCAGCAAGAAGGCCATCAACGAGGGCCTGGAGCAGCCCATGGACACCGCCATCGAGACCGAGGCCCGTGCCTTCGGCTCCTGCTTCGAGTCTGAGGACCAGCGCGCCGGCATGAAGGCGTTCCTGAGCAAGGAGAAGCATCCCCCCTATCAGAACCGCTGAGCCCATCGTCTGCAAGACCCCTGAACCATACACCCACAAAACAGCCACACAAAACACAATTTTTACAGGAGGAACACACAACATGGCTATCAACAAAGTAGCAGTGATCGGCGGCGGCCAGATGGGTCGCGGCATCGCCCAGGTCTTTGCCGCTGCCGGCAAGGACGTCATCATCTACGACATCAAGCAGGAGTTCGTGGACGGCGCCAAGGCCAACCTCCAGAAGGGCCTGGACAAGATGGTCGCCCGCGGCAAGATGGAGCAGGCCGCTGCCGACGCCATCATGGGCCGGATCTCCTATTCCATCGATCCCGACTACGCTGACATCGGCGACACCGATCTGGTCGTCGAGGCCGCGGTCGAGAACATGAACATCAAGAAGGCCGTGTTCAAGAAGCTGGACGCCGCCGCCAAGCCCGAGTGCATCCTCTCCACCAACACCTCCTCCCTGTCCATCACCGAGGTCGCCTCTGCCGTCGGCCGCAAGGACAAGGTCATCGGCATGCACTTCTTCAACCCCCCCGTGGCCATGAAGCTCATCGAGATCATCCGCGGCGGCAACACCTCCGACGAGGTCTATGAGGCCGTGTTCGAGGCCAGCAAGGAGATCGGCAAGACGCCCGTCACCGTCAACGAGGCCCCCGGCTTCGTCGTCAACCGCATCCTGATCCCGATGATCAACGAGGGCATCGAGGTCGTGGCTTCCGGCGTCGCCTCCGCTGAGGACGTGGACACCGCCATGAAGCTGGGTGCCAACCACCCGATGGGCCCCCTGACCCTGGGCGACTTCATCGGCCTGGACACCTGCCTGGCCATCATGGAGACCATCTACTCCGAGACCGGCGATCCCAAGTACCGTCCCAGCCTGCTGCTGCGCAAGATGGTCCGCGCCGGCAAGCTCGGCAACAAGACCGGCGAGGGCTTCTTCAAGCACTGAGCCGCGGATCTGAGCCGTCAGACACCCCAATAAAATCGCGTTTCATCTCCCCTCCAGACCTCTGGAGGGGAGACTGAAATAATAGTTCATGCTTCGCTCTGGGCTTGTTTGAAAAACTGCGGAATGCCCGGTCTGCGCATCTCGCCGTTTTTCAAGCAGGCCCGAAACTGTCAGAGCGGGGCATCATACGGAGGATATCTATGGATTTCAATCTGTCTAAGGAAGAGCAGCTCGTTCTTCAGATGTACAAGTCGTTCGCCGAGAACGAGGTGAAGCCCCTGGCCCAGGAGCTGGACGAGGAAGAGCGCTTCCCCGCGGAGACCGTGAAGAAGATGGCCGATCTCGGGATGCTGGGCATCTACTTCCCCAAGGAGTACGGCGGCCAGGGCGCCAGCTACCTCAGCTACATCCTGGCTGTGGAGGAGATGAGCAAGGTCTGCGCCACCACCGGCGTCATCCTCTCCGCCCACACCAGCCTCTGCGCCAACCCCATCTATGACTACGGCACCCCGGCCCAGAAGGCCAAGTACCTGCCCAAGCTCTGCTCCGGCGAGTGGCTGGGCGCCTTCGCCCTGACCGAGCCCGGCGCGGGCACCGACGCCGGCGGCGTCAAGACCATGGCCGTCCTGGATGAGAGCGGCAAGAACTACATCCTCAACGGCACCAAGATCTTCATCACCAACGCCGGCTACGCCGATGTGTTCGTCGTCATCGCGATGACCGACAAGACCAAGGGCCAGCGCGGCCTCACCGCCTTCATCGTGGAGCGCACCTTCCCCGGCTTCTCCGTCGGCCCCCACGAGAAGAAGATGGGCATCCGCGGCAGCAGCACCTGCGAGCTGATCTTTGAGAACTGCGTGGTTCCCAAGGAGAACATGCTGGGCAAGGAGAGCAAGGGCTTCGCCCTGGCCATGAGCACCCTGGACGGCGGCCGCATCGGCATCGCGGCCCAGGCCCTGGGCATCGCCGAGGGCGCCCTGGCCGAGGCCATTGCCTACACCAAGGAGCGCAAGCAGTTTGGCCGCAGCATCTTCAAGCAGCAGAACACCCAGTTCCGTCTGGCCGACATGACCGCCCGCACCGACGCGGCCAAGTGGATGGTCTACAACGCCGCCATGACCAAGCAGAACGGCGGCAAGTACGGTCTGGCCGCCGCCAAGGCGAAGCTCTTCGCCGCGGAGACCGCCATGGACGTGACCACCAAGGCCGTGCAGCTCTTCGGCGGCTACGGCTACACCCGCGACTATCCGGTGGAGCGCATGATGCGCGACGCCAAGATCACCGAGATCTACGAGGGCACCAGTGAGGTTCAGCGTATGGTCATCGCCGGTTCGCTCTAAGGGGGAAGTGAAAGTATGAAAATCGTTGTTTGCATGAAGCAGGTTCCCGACACCACCGAGGTCAAGATCGACCCCGTGACCAATACCCTGATCCGGGACGGCGTCCCCGCCATCATCAACCCGGACGACAAGTGCGGCATCGAGGCTGCGCTTGAGATCAAAGAGCGCGTGCCCAACACCACCGTCACCGTGGTCACCATGGGCATCCCCGCCGCCGAGATCGCCCTGCGCGAAGCCCTGGCCATGGGCTGCGACGAGGCCGTGCTGCTGACCGACCGCAAGCTGGCCGGTGCGGACACCTGGGCCACCTCCTGCGCCGTGGCCGGCGCGGTCCAGAAGCTGGGCGCGGACCTGGTGGTCTGCGGCCGTCAGGCCATCGACGGCGACACCGCCCAGGTGGGCGTGCAGATCGCCATCCACATGGGCATCCCCGTGACCACCTATGTGGAGAAGCTGGTGGATGTGGACGAGAAGTCCATCACCGTCCAGCGCCAGTACGAGGACCGGTACCAGACCGTCCGGATGCAGTATCCCTGCCTGATCACCGCCATCGGCGACCTGAACAAGCCCCGCTACATGTCCGTCGGCGGCTGCTGGGACGCCTATGCCAAGGAGATCAAGGTCATGACCTATGCCGACATCGCCGACGTGGCCGATGAGAGCAACATGGGTCTGGCGGGCTCTCCCACCTACGTTGCGACGAGCACGACCAAGGAAGCCAAGGGCGCGGGCACGGTCCTGAAGGACCTGAGCCCCGACGAGGCTGTGGCTGCCATTGTGGACAAGCTGGCGGCCATGCACATCATTTGACGGAGGTGCGGAAAATGACGAAAGACGTATATGTATTTTGCGAGCAGCGCGACGGCGTCATCCAGAACGTCAGCTATGAGCTGATCGGCAAGGCCCGGGAGCTGGCCGCCGATCTGGGTCAGCAGGTGGTGGGCATCCTGGCCGGTTCCAACATCGGCGAGCTGCCCCGGAAGCTGATCGCCCGCGGCGCGGACAAGGTCATCGTGGCGGACAAGCCCATTCTGGAGCAGTATTCCACCAAGCCCTACACCGACGTGGTGGTGCAGGTCATCCGCGAGTTCGAGCCGGAGATCGTGCTCTTCGGCGCCAGCTCCATCGGCCGCGACCTGGCCCCCGCCGTCTCCGCCTCCGTCCACACCGGCCTGACCGCCGACTGCACCGGCCTGGCCATCGGCGACCTGGTGCGCACCGTCAACAACGCCAAGGACAAGGCCAAGAGCGAGGAGTGCATCGCGGCCCTGGGCCAGGATGTTGAAATCAAAGACAACAGCCGTGTGGTGAAAGACCGCGCCGGCAACGAGATCCCCATCGTCAACGTCCAGTACACCTACCACAAGCAGCTGCGCATGACCCGTCCCGCCTTCGGCGGCAACATCATCGCCACCATCGTCTGCCTGCAGCACCGTCCCCAGATGGCGACGGTCCGCCCCGGCGTCATGCAGGCCCTGGAGGCCGACGAGTCCCGCACCGGCGAAGTCATCGCCCTGGACTGCGAGCCCAGCAACAACCTGGAGGTCCTGGAGACCGTTAAGTCCACCAAGGCCAGCAAGGACATCACCGAGAGCAAGATCCTGGTCTCCGCCGGCCGCGGCATGGGTTCCCCCGAGAAGCTCTGCGAGGTCCAGGCCCTGGCCGAGGCCCTGGAGGGCGACGTGTCCGGCTCCCGCGCCGTCGTGGACGCCGGCTGGATGGAGAAGGACCGTCAGGTGGGCCAGACCGGCAAGACCGTCCGCCCCGACCTGTACGTGGCCTGCGGCATCTCCGGCGCGATCCAGCACGCCGCCGGCATGGAGAACTCCGGCTACATCATCGCCATCAACAAGGAAGAGACCGCGCCCATCTTCGACATCGCGGACCTGGGCATCGTGGGCGACGTACACGCCATCCTCCCCAAGCTGGCCGACGCCATCAACAAGTACAAGGCCAACAAGTAAGCGCTTTTTCCAGGCAATTCAGGCAACCCCCGTTCACCGCGTTTCCGTCGTTGAACGGGGGCCTTTCTATTGAAGGCCCGTTTTCCAACGGAACATCTTACATATGAGGGGGAATTCCCGTGCGGAAACAAATCCTTTCGATCCTCATTGCTGTGGCGCTTTGCCTTTCCGCGCCAGCTGTGCGCGTGCTCGCCGCAAATGGAGCGGCTGTGGCCGATGCCGCCGATGAAGACGGCATGTGTGCGCTTGAACCCATGCTGGGGCCAGCGCTTCTTTTGCCAGAGGAAGCGGAAGAGTCATCCCATTCCACTGATACGGAATACGCGGATTTGACAGAGGAACAGAACGAGACGCTATACGGGACCTGCGGTGCAGAGGGCGACGGCACAAACCTGAGCTGGACGCTGGACAGCGACGGGGTCCTGACGATCTCCGGGACAGGGCGCATGGCGGGCTTTGGCTCTTCGACCTCTGAGTCCACCGCCCCCTGGATGCCCTATCGTTCGCGCATCCGGTCCCTTGTCATTGAAGACGGCGTCACATCCATCGGTGAGATCGCCTTTGTCTATTCTGGGATTTCCAATCTGTTTCTTCCGGCCAGCATCACCCGAATCGGATGGGCTGCTTTTTTTGGGACGAGCGTGGCGCATATCTACTATGCCGGCACAGAGGAACAGTGGGGAGAGATATTCATTTCATCGTATAACACTGCGCTGAGCGATGTTGTCGTGGATTCCGACCCGGAACTCTATATCATCCGCTACGACGGTAACGGCGGAAGCGGCTCCATGCCCTCCGGCCACTATGTGGAGGGACAGGAATTCACGCTGCCAGGCTGCGGTTTCAGCGCGCCTCTTCTGAGCACCCCCATGTACTACATGCGCTTCCAGGCCTGGGAAGTGGAGGGGGAAGCGGTTTTAGCTGGCACGGTCTGCACGTTTCATCAGGACACCACAGTCCGTGCGGTCTGGGAAACACGCAAATTGGAAAGCGGCGATATCGACCGTTCAAAAATGACGCGCGAGCAGATCTCGGATCTGCTGGCAGCCAATTCCACAACGCTTCCGACGGAACTCTATGATGAGCTCCCGTCCGTCACCGCGCCGTATCGGACCGGAAAACTGAAAGCCGAGGTTTTGCAGATCACGGTGAATCGGCTGAACGCGCTGCGA
>JAFYIF010000351.1 GCA_017538775.1 Oscillospiraceae bacterium
GGCGCCCTTCTTCTTTTCGGAGAAGAAGGGCCCCTCCATGTGGATGCCCATGGGCCGGGCGCAGCCCCGGGGCCGGTGTTCGTACAGCTCCGCCGCCGTGGCAAAGGCCTCGGCCAGGCGCTCATAGGGCAGGGTCATGGAGGTGGGCGCGAAGCTGGTCACGCCGCAGCGGGCCAGGTAGGTCCCCATGCGCCGGAGGCCGTCCAGATCCCCGTCGGAGCAGTCGGCCCCCATGGCCCCGTGGATGTGGAGGTCCACCAGGCCCGGCAGCACCGTGGCCCCGTGCAGGTCCCGGTCCCCGCCCCGGTCGTCGGTGAAGACCGCGGCAAAGCGCCCGTTTTCCACCCGGAAGCCGCCCCGGACAAAGCCCTGCCCGGGCAAAAAGAGCCTTGCGTTGTAAAACTGCATCCTCACACCTCCGGCAGACTGGCCGCCGCGATGCTCTGGCCCACCCGGCGGGCCTTTTCGTCCGGCAGCATGACGGTGATGCGCGCTGCCAGCGCCGGGTATTCCTCCCCCAGCACGCGGTTGCATTCTTCAATCAACAGGTCGCCGCCCACGCCGGAGGCCACGCGGCCCAGCACCAGCAGATAGCGCAGGTCGTAAAAGCGGGCGTAGAGCGGCAGGGTGTGGGCCAGGTACACGCCGACGGTCCGGAAGATCTCCCGCGCCCCCGGGTGCCCGGCTTCGGCCAGGGTCTGCACCGCTTTCAGCTTCTCCGCCAGGCTCAGGTCCTCCGGCAGCGCGATCCCCGCCCGGGGGGCCAGGCGGATCACCGCGTCCTGGGAGAAGTACTTGCAGCCCACGCCGTAGTCCCCGGACCACTCGTCGCGTGTCGCGCCCTCCCGCAGATCCACCGGGGCGAAGGCCAGCTCGTTGAACCAGCCCAGGAGCTTCCCCTCCGGGTCCACATATCCGGCGGCCTCGCTGGTGCCCATGGCGATGCCCAGGACGGCCCCGGACTCCAGGCTCATGGCCCCGGCCAGGGCGGTCACGTCCCCGTCGTTGGCGACGGCGAGGGGCTGATCCCCAATCTCCCGCGCCGCCCGCTCATAGATGCTTTTGACCGCCTCCCGCTGGTCCCGCGGGACCTTGAGGAACAACGAGCAGACCATCGGGCTGTTGCCCACAAAGACCCCGGCGGAGGACACGCCGATGGCGTCCACCCGCGGCAGTTTGGAGGCGGCGGTGCGGAACGCCTCCACAATGCCATTGTACTGATAGTGCCAATCTTCCGACTGTTTGGGAAACCAGACCACCTCTTCGGAGTAGACGGCTTTCCCGTCGATGACGGCGGAGACCTTCCGGTCGGAGCCGCCCGCGTCGAAGCCGATGCGGCAGCCGGACAGATGGCCGCCCACGGAGCGGGGCTGCTCGTTGGCTTTCGGGAAGTCCGCCGCCTCACAGATGCGGATCTCAAAGCCCCGCTCAAACACGTCGTCCATGAAGCCCGCGTCAAAGGCCCGCGCCCCGTCCGGGGCATAGACTTCTTGCAGCTTCCGGGCGGTCTCCGCGCAGCCGCAGATGCTCACGCGCCAGCCGCCCACGCTCCACAGCAGGAACTTGACGTAGCGCTCCAGATAGCGGTAGTTGGCTGCGGCAAAGCGCGTATCCCGCAGGCGGGAGGAGAAGACCGAGACGCTGCCGCCGTCGCGCTCCACGGCCACCTGAAAGGGACGGTCCGCCCCGGCCAGGAAGGCCTCCGCCCAGACGCCGAAGGGCAGGAAGTCCGGCTCCAGCACGGGTTTGTTCTGATAGTCAAAGGAAATGCCCAGGTATTCCATGGTATGCCCTCTCTCGCCGCTGTCAGCAGTATCTTGCAATCAGCGCGTCGATCCGCGCCGCGGTCTCCACGATCATCGGCAGGTCCTCCGGCTGCACGTCCGTCAGCGGCGGGCGGACGCCGCCCAGGTCCGGTCCGCCCCGGCGGCGGAGGATCGCCTTGATGACGGCGTACATGTTGCCTTTGCCGGAACACATCCGGTAGATCACCTGGCAGCAGGCGTCCTGCAGCTCCCGCGCCCGGTCCAGCTCGCCGCGCCGGACCAGGGCATAGAGCTTCAGATACAGCTCCGGCATGACCCCGTAGGTGCCGCCGATGCCGCCGACTGCCCCCGCCGCCAGGCCGGACAGCAGCTGCTCGTCCGGGCCGTTGAACACGATGGCCCCCTCGTCCCGCCAGAGTTCGATGTCCTGCACCGGCATGGAGGAGTTCTTCACGCCGATGACCCGGGGGTTTTTCAGCATCTCCCGCAGCAGGGCGCTGCTGAGGGAGACCCCGGCCAGCTGGGGGATGTTGTAGATGATAAAGTCCGTGTCGGGCGCGGCGGCGGAGATGTCGTTCCAGTATTGGGCGATGCCGTAGGGCGGCAGGTGGAAATAGATGGGCGGGATGGCGGCGATGGCGTCCACGCCCAGGCCCTCCGCGTGGGCGGCCAGCTCCCGGCTGTCGGCGGTGTTGTTGCAGGCCACATGGGCGATGAGGACGCAGCGCCCCCCGGCCGCCTCCACCACGTTCTCCAGCAGCAGCTTGCGCTCGGCCACGGACTGATAGATGCACTCCCCGGACGAGCCGCCCACATACAGGCCCGTGACCCCCTTGCCGATCAGGTACTCGGTCAGGTCGCGCACCCGCCGGGGAGAGATCGCGCCGCGCTCGTCATAACAGGCGTAAAAGGCGGGGAAGATGCCCTGATATTTGCTGAGATCTTTCATACTGTTGGATTCTCCTTTTGTTATCCTTTCACCGCGCCCATGGTGATGCCTTTTGTGAAATACTTCTGGAAGATGACGAAGACGATCAGGATCGGCACGGCGGCCAGGGCGGAACCGGCCATGATCAGGCCGAAGTCCGTGGAGTTTTCGCCCTGCATCGTGGCGATGCCCAGGGAGATTGTCAGGTTCTTCGTGCTGGTGAGCATGATGAGCTGCATGAAATAGTCGTTCCAGCTGTTGATGAAGGTGAAGATCGCGCAGGCGCCGACGCCGGGCTTGATCATCGGGAACATCACGTCGGTAAAGGCGCGCCACTCCCCTGCCCCGTCGATGCGGCAGGCCTCCACCATTTCGGTGGGGATGCCCTCGGCGAACTGCTTGATTAAAAAGACGCCGAAGGGCCAGCCGACCACCGGGATGATGGCCGCCCAGATCGTGTCATAGAGGTTCAGGGCGGACATCTCCCGCAGCAGCGGAATCAGGATCACCTGTTTCGGCAGGGCCATGGCCGCAACGATCAGGGAAAAGATCAGCGTGCGCCCGTAAAAGCGCTTTTTCGCCAGAGCGTAGCCGGCCATGGCCGCGGTCAGGCAGGTCAAAAGCATGGCGGCAGCGGACATGAACACGGTATTGATCAGCCAGCGGATCGCGCCGGGGATCGTGGGCCCGACGAAGCTGCCGATCTCGAACAGCGGGGCCGAGCGCTTGGCGAAGAGGCTTTCATAGTTCTTCGTGACCCACTCGGTGGGGAACCACACGGGGGTGGTGGAGAGGATGTCCTGCTTGACTTTGAAGGAGCCGGTGATGATCCAGTAGAGCGGGAACAGAAAGCTCAGCGCGATCAGTAAAATCAGCACAAACGCGAGGATGTAATAGACTCTGCTTTTCGTGTTCGTCAGGTTTTTCATGGTGGCTCCCCCCTCACTTCTCTTTTCCCAGGCGGAGCTGGACGGCGGAGAGTATGGCGATGATGATGGCCAGGATCACGCCCATGGCGTTGCCGTAGCCGTAGCGGTAGAGCTTGAAAGCGTTATAATAGATATAGTACATGATGGTCATCGTGGAGTTCTTCGGCCCGCCGGAGGTGAGCAGCTGGATCAGCGCGAAGCACTGGAAGGAGTTGATGGTGGTGATGACCAGGATGTAGAGGGTGGTGGGCATCATCTGCGGCCACTTGACCTTCCAGAAGGCCTGGAATGGCGTGGCCCCGTCCACCGCCGCAGCCTCCACCAGGGTCCGGTCCACGTTGTCCAGAGCGGAGACGTAGAGGACGATGGGCTGGCCCACGGAGGTGGTCAGCAAAATCAGGATGATGCAGCCCAGCGCGTACTTGGGGTCGCCCAGCCAGTTGATGGGCTTGTCGATCAGACCGGTGTTCTGGCCCAGGTAGTTGAAGATGCCGTAGTAGTTGTTGAACATCCACTTCCAGACCATCGTGACGGCCACGGAGCCGGTGACCACGGGCAGGTAGAAGATGCAGCGGAAGGCGGATGTGGCCGCCACGGGCATTTTGCTGATGGCGGAGGCCACCCAGAGGGAGAAGGCGCAGGTGACCGGCACGGAGACCAGCACGATGATGGCCGTGTTTTTCAGCGCGACCCAGAAGACCGGGTCGGAGAACAGCTCCTGATAGTTCTGGAGGCCGATGTAGATGTCCTCCCG
The DNA here is from genome assembly GCA_017538775.1 of Oscillospiraceae bacterium. Classification (GTDB taxonomy): domain Bacteria; phylum Bacillota; class Clostridia; order Oscillospirales; family Oscillospiraceae; genus RGIG7114. The sequence continues at coordinate 4,378 of JAFYIF010000351.1, forward strand.
CCCCATGGTGGCGTCGAAGAGGCTGGTATAGACGCACAGGAACATGGGATAGAGCACAAAGCCCACGAAAAAGATCAGAAACGGAAGGAGAAAGAGATAGGCCGCCACATTCTCATGCAGGACCAGGCGGCCGGTCGAAAGTCGTTTGACTTGGGTATCGGATGGCATAGACAGTCCTCCCGGATGTTGTGGAACAAAAGCGCCCCTCTCCTCGCCCGGAGGAGAGGAAAGGGGCGGCCCTGTATGATGGATTCCGCGCTAGGGGGAACGCTTACTCGGCCTCAGCCGCGGCGTTGGCGGCGTCCTGGGCGGCCTGCAGCTCGGCCAGGATCGTCTCCACGCTGCCGTCGGACGCGCCGACGCGCTGGAGCATGTTCCACCACTCGGTGCGGGCGGTGGTCCAGCCCTTGGTGATCTGGTAGTAGTCGCCCATCAGCGGGTTCATCAGCGCATACTCGGCCATCAGCTCGTTGCCCTCATAGACGCCGTCCACGTCGCGGACCGGCTGGAAGTGGGTGGCCTCCACGACCTTGGCATAGACCGCGTCGTCCTCGGTCAGGTAGCGGATGAAGGTCTTCGCGGCCTCGGCCCGGGCCTCGTCATGGTTGTCGAACACGCCGTAGCCCCAGATGCCGCCCTGGAGGCTGGGCACGCCGTCCTCCGCCGGGAAGGCCATCGGGTACACGTCGAAGTCCAGGGCGTCGGCGTTGTTGACCTCCTGGGTGGCGTTCCAGCAGAAGGCCATCTGGAAGGTGCCGTTGACGAAGTTCTGGATCTCGTCGCTGGCGACGATGGAGGGGTCAAAGGTGATGCCGTCCTGGGCGCAGAGGGCGGCCAGCGCCTGGGCGTTCTCCTCGGAGGCGTAGGTGTAGGCGGTGTGCTCCGGGTTGGCGTAGGTGCCGCCGTACAGGTTGGTCACCAGGGCGCGGGTGCCCTGGTCGCCGCCCTGGCCGCCGCAGAACACGGTGCCGACGTAGGGATACCCGGCGTCATAGACGGCCTGCACCGCCTGGAAGAAGTCCTCGGTGGTCCAGGTGTGGCTCTCCAGGTCGATGTACTGGAGCGCGTCGGCCTCCTCGAAGACCTCCAGGTTGATGGCCATGCAGTGGGCGGTCATGCAGACGGGCAGCTCATACACTGCGCCGTTGGCGTTGGTGCAGGAGCCCAGCACGCCGTCATAGGTCCCTTCGGGCACCATGTCGGCCAGGTCCAGCATCAGGCCCTTGGCGCCCCAGTTGGCGATCAGGCGCTCCGGCCCCTCCATGATGATGTCCGGCGCGTTGCCGCCCTCAATGGCGGTGTTGACCTTGTCGTCGCCGTTGGTGTAGTCCAGATACTCCACGTTCACTTTGATCTCGGGGTGGACGGCGTTGAAGTCCGCGATGAAGCTTTTGACCGTGGTCTCGTCGGTCCAGTCGCCGATGGGGTAGGTCCACAGGGAGATGGTGACCGTGCCGTCGTCCGCGGGCTGGTCGTCCTCGGGCTGGGGCGTGGGGTTGGTCGCGGTCTGTCCGCCGCAGGCGGTCAGCGCAAGGACCATGCACAGCGCAAGCAGCATGGCAAGCAGTTTTTTCATGTTGATCCTCCTCTATCCTTTCCTCAAGTTGAAATACGGCGGCATTCCGCCGTGCTGACGCTTTGATTTTAGCGAAAACTCACAGAAAAGTCAACAGAATTTCGGAGAATCATCGGCAAAATTCCACGAAAAAACGCTCAGTCCCCCAAAAGCTCGGTCAGCATCCGCTCCACCATGCTCAGCATCCGGGGCAGATGGAAGGGGCCCTTGAAGGTCGAGCCCTTGCAGGGCGGCTCCGTGGGCAGGCCGTCCCGCCGCAGATAGCCGTACCACTCACCGAATTCCGGGTCGGAGAAGTGGGCCTTGCAGTAGTCCAGCGTCCGGTAAAACCAGTCCAGATAGACTTCCTTTCCGGTGTCGCGGTAGAGCATCAGCGCGGAGATCAAAATCTCATCGTGGGGCCACCAGAGCTTCATGTCGTGCTCGTAGGCCTCCGGCGGGCGGCCCAGGCAGTCGATGAAGTACAGCAGTCCGCCGTACGTCCGGTCCCAGCCGGCCTCGATGGCGCGCTGAAACATCGTCTCAGCCTTCGCCGTCAGCGCCCGGTCCCCGGTGCGCCGGGCCTGCTCCAGCAGAAACCAGACGCATTCGATGTCGTGGCCGGGGTTGACGATGCGCCCCTCGGTGATGTCCAGCCGGGCCTCCCCCGCCGGACCCACGTTCTCCAGCACGCAGCCCAGCGCGTCCTTGACATGGTAGCGGAAGATGTCCTCCACGCACTCTGCCGCCCGCGTCTCGTACAGGGCGCGGCGCTCCGGGTCGGCGCGGAGCAGCACGCCGGTGAGGTTCAGGCAGATCATCGGGATGCCGAAGGCGCGGCCCGTGCGGGTCTCCGGGATGGTCTTCGGCCCCAGGCCGGTGGGGTCGGGCATCCCGTGGGCCAGGTCCCAGTAGAGCTCATAGGCCCGCCGCGCCCGCTGGAGGCAGGCCCCGTCGCCGGTGACGCCGGCATACTCCGCGTTGGCCATGGCGTAGAAGGCCTCGGAGAAGAAGTAGCGCCGCTGGCGCAGGGGTCTGCCCTCCGCCGTGACGGTGAAGTACAGCCGTCCCCCCGCCTCCCGGTTGACGCAGTGGGCCTCCAGGAAGTCCAGACAGCTCCTGGACGCGGCCAGCCAGTCCTCCCGCGGGCCGTAGCAGCGGCAGAGCCAGGCGAAGATCCAGGCGCAGCGCCCCTGCATCCACACGCTCTTGTCCGTGGAGAAGACCCTGCCCTCCCGGTCCAGGCAGGTGTACACCCCGCCGTTGACCGGGTCCATGCCGTGTTTCAGCCAGAACGCCACGCAGCGGTCCAGCTCCTCCCGGACCCAGCGGCGGCTTTCCAGCAGCTTTTCCCGTTCCATACTGTGATTCCTCCTGTTTTTTATCATGCTGTCGTATGACGGTTTGAAATATCGTGCCCGGAAGGGCTGACAAATCCCCGGGCGGATGGTATAATCTCTGCAAACGGATTTGCAAAGGAAGGGAGCTGAGGGACCTGTGTGGCGGCGCATCTTTGACCCGGAGGGCTGGCTTTGGAAGCCCCTGGGCTATCTGGGGGACCTGGTGATGCTCAGTCTGCTCTGGGCGGTCTGCTGCATCCCCGTGCTCACGGCGGGCGCGTCCACCACGGCGCTGTACGACACGGCGGTCCACGCGCTGCGGCGGAAAGACGATGCCCTGCTGGGCCGCTTTTTCGCCACGTTTCGGCGGGAGCTGGGCGCCGGGGCCGTGTCCACGCTGCTGTGGGCGGCGGTCATTTTGGCGGAATCCTTTTTATTTACCGCGCTGCGCGACGCGCTCCCGGCGGAGGGGGACAGCCGGGCGGTGCTGTTTGCCGCGCTGGTGCTGCTGGGCTTTTTCACGCTGTGCGTCCTCGCCTGGGTCTTCCCCATCCTGTCCCGCTTCACGATGCGCACGGCGGCTTTGAACCTTGCCGCGGCGCGGCTGGCCTTCGGGCACATCCTCCGCTCCGCGGCGCTGGCGCTGCTGATTGCCGCCACGCTCGCGCTCAGTCTGCTGCTGGGCTTCCCGGTGATGGTGCTCCCCGGCCTGGCGGCCCTGGGGGCCAGCTATCTGATCGAGCCGGTGTTCCGTCCTTTTGAGTTCCCGGACTCCGACGGGGCGGACTGAGGGTCAGCTCGCCTTGTCGGTTTGCGCTTCAGGGTCTTCAGATAGGCCTTCCGCTCCGGCGGGATGCGGCGGCTTTCGACCGCTTTCTGGATGGCCTTGCAGTGTGTCCAGGCGTCCAGCCGCCCCTGCTCCAGGCAGGGCAGCGCAGATTCATATTGCTTGGCCAGCGCCGTGGCGAAGTACCAGGCCACCATCATCTTCACATAGTAGTCCTCCCACCGCAGTGACGCCGCCCAGTCCAGGTACTCCGGGCGGAAGTCCCCGTCCAGGAAGTGCTCCATCAGCATCCCCAGCCCGAAGCGGACCGTGTAGGGCGCGTCCGACGCCAGCCAGGTTCGGATGCGCTCCAGGAGTTCCGGCCTGTGTTTGCGAAACACCCGGGGCGAGAGCTGGTCGCAGGTGGCCCAGTTGTCCAAATATGGCAGGAAGCGCTCCAGCTCCGCCAGACAGCGGGGATAGTCCGGCATCTGGCTGAGCAGGAATGCGTGGAGCTGGTTTTCATCAAAATAGGCGTGGGGCAGCGCTTCCAGGAAGGCCGCGGCGGCCTCCGTGTTCCCCAGCTCCTTCGCATAGGCCCGCAGCGCCGGGGTCCGCACCCCGATCACCGTCTCCGGCGGCACCGTGGGGAGGAGCTTGCACTGAAAGGCGCGATAGCCGGGGTCCTGCATCCGGAAGAGCTCCGTTTGCAAATGAGTCAAAAGGGACGGTTCTTTTTGACTCATAGCTCCAGCACCTCCGGGATCTCCTCGTCTTCCTTGCACAGCTCCGGCTTCTCCACAAAGCCGAAGGAGCGATCGCGCTTCCGCGCCGTCTCGTTCTCCGCTTCATGCGTCGGAGAGAACCGACCCTTATGACTCACAGCCGCAGCAGCATATAAACCAATTCCTGATATCCGGATGTTCGCGAACGAAAGCCGCAGGGATTCCGTCCGAATTCTTCAAAGCCCAAGCTCCGGTACAAAGACAAAGCTCTGTCATTCTCAGATACTGCATTCAGCTCCAGTTGCTTGTATTCGGCATCTTTGGCACATTGAATGCAGGCGACCGTCAGCGCTTTTCCCAATCCGAGTCCCCAGTACTCCTTTAACACGCTGATGCCGAATTCAGCCCGGTGCTTTACCTTATCTTTCTTCCCGACAGACTCGATCCCGGCAGTCCCCACAATCTTTCCGTCCATGATGGCGATCAACTCTGCTTCATTTGCGCTTTTCGTTTTTTCTTCCAGAAACTGCGCTTCCAGTGCCGGAACAAACCTGTTTTCATCGGGATATGTCAACAGATAATCGGTTTCGGCGTGTGTTTGCTGAAACACCGCATAGACAGCGGCTCCATCTGCTGCAACACCGTTCCGGATCAGGGCCTCTTTGCCGTTTTTCAGGACGATCCTCTGTTCATATTTCATCTCTTAAGCCTCTCACACTCGGAATTTCATCAAGCACACGGTCTCCAC
>JAFYIF010000352.1 GCA_017538775.1 Oscillospiraceae bacterium
ATCTTGAGCTGGCGGGTGAAGTTGGCGATGTTGTCCTTCGTGACGGCGGCGGGGTGGACGTGGTTTTTGATGGCGAAGTTCTCCGTGGGCAGGCCGAAGGCGTCAAAGCCGATGGGGAACAGCACATTGTAGCCCTCCATGCGCTTTTTGCGCGTGATCACGTCCATGGCCGTGAAGGGCCGGGGGTGGCCCACATGCAGCCCGGCGCCGGAGGGGTAGGGGAATTCGATCAGCCCGTAAAACTTCGGGCGGGGGTCCCCGGTGACGGCGGCGTAGGGCTTTGTCTCCTCCCAGCGGCGCTGCCATTTTTTCTCGATGGCGTCAAACTCGTATTTCATCTTGTTTTCATCTCTCCCATTTCAAAGAATCCTCGCCCAGGATGGGAGCGAGGTCGATCTCCTCCGCGTCGGCCCAGAGGCGCTCCAGGTTGTAAAAGCGCCGGGCCTCCTCCATGAACAGGTGGATCACCACGCAGCCGAAGTCCAGCAGGACCCAGCTCCCGGAGCGGTAGCCCTCCCGGTGCAGCTTGGTTTCCCCGGCCTGCTCCAGCGCCGCCTCGCAGGCGTCGGCCAGCGTCTTGATCTGGGTGGTGGACGAGGCGGTGCAGATCACGAAATAGTCCGCCAGCACCGTCACGTCCGTGGTGCGCAGCAGTCGGATGTTGTGGGCGTTCTTGCCGTCCAGCGCCCGGACGGCCAGCTCGGCCAGTTCCCTGGGTGTGTTCATCGTGTGGGTCCTCCTTTTAAAAATTCTAAAGCCTCTGCGGAGATCGGGTGGGGCTCGGTGCCGTAGCTGCGCAGGTCTGCGTCGCTCAGCTCCAGGCCCAGCATCATGGCCGCGTCCAGGTCCCGGTAGGCCAGGTCCCGCAGCCGCTCCACGCCGGGGAAGTCCCGGGTGGGCTCGATGTAGTCCGCCATATAGACGATTTTTTCCAGCAGCGTCATGTCCGGCTTGCCGGTGGTGTGCCAGCGGATGGCCTCCGCCACAGCCTCGCTGACCCCGAAACGCGCCCGCGCCAGGGCCGCGCCGGTTTTCGCGTGCAGCAGCTTGTCGCTCCGGCGCTCGTAGTCGTCCGGACGGATGCCGTAGCGCTTGCACAGGCGCAGCTGCCCCTCCAGGGGCTGCTTTTTCGTGCAGTCGTGCAAGATGGCGGCCACGGCGGCCTCATAGGGGTCCGCGCCCCAGCGCTCGGAGAGCTTCACCGCCTCGGCCTCGCAGCCCTGGACATGGGGGATGCGCTTGGGTTTCAGCAGGGCGTAGGCCTTCCGGCGCAGCCAGGGCAGGTTCACCCGGACGCCGTAGAGCCGGTCCCGGACGATGGCGGCGTAGACCCGGTCGGTCAGCAGCTCCGTGCCGCCGCCCTCCAGCAATGCTGCCCGAATGCCGGTGCTGGCGGCGGGGATGGGCTGCATATCGATCACCGCGGCGTCGCAGCCCCAGGTCTCCCGGAGCTTCCGCGCCCCGGCCTCCACCGCCGCCCGGTCGCCCCCCTCCCGGGGGAAGGCCCGGATGCGGGCGTTTTGCAGAATATACTCCGGCTCATGCCAGCTCTCCAGGCTCAGCAGCATGTCCGTCCCCACCAGCAGAGTCAGGCGCGCACCGGGATAGCGCACGGCCAGCTCCCGCAGGGTGTCGGAGGTGTAGCTGCGCCCGCCGCGCCGCAGCTCGATGTCGCAGAGTTCCGCCCCCGGGATGTCGGAGAAGTTCCGGCGGCACAGCTCCAGCCGCGCCTCCGGCGTGGGGCTGCCCGCTGCCAGGACCTTGTGGGGCGGGAGATAGTCCGGCACGATCAGCAGCTTGTCCGGCTGCAGGGCACGGATGGCGGCCCTGGCGGCGGCCCGGTGGCCCCGGTGGGGGGGATTGAAGCTCCCCCCGAACATCACGATGTCCATGGAAGCCCCCCTCAGCGCCGCTTTTTCGCGTTTTTCGGATTGTTGCGGACCAGCTCGATCTTCGGGGCCTCCGGGTTCCGGCGGAACAGCACGAAGCGGCTGCCGATGACGTGGACCAGCTCCGCCCGGCAGGCCTCACAGAGCTGCTGCCCGGCCTCCCGGGGGCTCAGCAGGGCCGACTCCAGCACCCGGCCCTTCACCAGCTCCCGGGCCCGCAGGGCGTTGTTGGCCTCGGCGACGGTGTGCTCCGTCAGGCCGCCCTTGCCGATGATGAGGATCGTGTCCTCAGAAGCGGCCAGCGTTTTCAGCTGGGCGCGCTGTTTACTTGTCAGCATCGCATTCCCCGTCTTTCAATCGTTTGACCAGCTCCCGGAAGGCCCGGCCCCGGTGGGAGATGGCGTTTTTTTCCTCTTCCGACAGCTCCGCCATGGTGCGCCCGTCGGGCAGCAGGAACATGGGGTCGTAGCCGAAGCCCCCCGTGCCCCGCAGCTCCCGCGAGATCTCCCCCTCCGTGGTGGCGAAGCAGGAAAGCTCCCGCCCGTCGGGGAAGCAGCAAACCAGGGCGCAGCAGTAGCGGGCGCGGCGGTCGGGGTGTCCCTCCACCCGGGCCTGGATGTCCCGGCAGACCTCGTCATAGCTCCGGTCCCCGGCAAAGCGAGCGGAGTGGACCCCCGGCGCGCCGTCCATGGCTCTGACCTCCAGGCCGCTGTCGTCCGCTACGGCGGGCAGACCGGTGGCGCGCATGGCGGCCCGGGCCTTGATGCGGGCGTTTTCCATGAAGGTCTCCCCGGTCTCCTCGGCCTCAAAGTCGCAGCCGGCCTCCCGTTGGCTCAGAACCTCCACGCCGGTGCCCTCCATGATTTCCCGAATCTCCCGGAGCTTGCCGGGATTGTTGGACGCCAGTACCAGCTTCATCGCAGCAGCGCCTCCGCGAAGGGCTTCGGCTCGAAGGGCAGCAGGTCGTCGGTCTGCTCGCCCACGCCGATGAACTTCACCGGCAGCCCGAGCTCCCGGGCGATGGAGAAGACGATGCCCCCCTTGGCGGTGCCGTCCAGCTTGGTCAGCACCACGCCGGTCAGGTCGGCGGCGTCCCGGAAGCTCCGGGCCTGCAAAAGTCCGTTCTGCCCGGTGGTGGCGTCGATGACCAGCAGGGTCTCCACGTCCGCGTCCGGCAGTTCCCGGGAGATGATGCGCCGGATCTTGCTCAGCTCGTTCATCAGGTTCTGCTTGTTGTGCAGCCGTCCGGCGGTGTCCACGATGATGAGGTCCGTGCCCCTGGCCCGGGCGGCGGCGATGGCATCATAGACCACGGCGGCGGGGTCGCTGCCCTCCTCGTGGCGGACGATGTCCACCTTGGCCCGCTCGGCCCAGACCGTGAGCTGCTCGGCGGCGGCGGCGCGGAAGGTGTCCGCCGCGGCCAGCAGGACCTTTTTGCCCGCCTCCCGGTAGCGCCGGGCCAGCTTGCCGATGGTGGTGGTCTTGCCCACGCCGTTGACGCCCACCATCAGAATCACGCTGGGGCGGGTGTTCAGGCGCAGGTCCATGTTTTCAAAGCTCAGGTAGCCCGCCATGATCTCCACGAAGGCGGCCTGGACCTCCGCGCCGCCCCGGAGCCCGCGCTCACGCGTCAGCTTCCGCAGCCGCTCCACGGCCTCCGTGGCGGTGTCCACCCCCGCGTCGGCCAAAATCAGCGTCTCTTCCAGCTCGTCAAAAAACTCCTCGTTCTCCCCGCTGAAGGAGGCGAACAGGTTGTTCAGCGAAACGGCCATGCTCTTCTTGGTCCGCGCCAGGCCGTTTTTGATTTTCTCCAGAAATCCCATGTGTGAATCCTCTCTCTTATCGGTTCAGCGTCTTTTCCGCTTCCTCCAAGTCCATGGCAAGCACGGTGGTGACGCCCTTTTCCTGCATCGTGACGCCGTAGAGCACGTCCGCTTCCTCCATCGTGGCCCGGTGGTGGGTGATGGTGATGAACTGGGTCTTGTCCGACAGCCGGCGCATATAGCGGGCGCAGCGCTCCACGTTGGCCTCGTCCAGGGCCGCGTCCACCTCGTCCATCACGCAGAAGGGGGTGGGGCGCACCTGCATGATGGCGAAATAGAGGCAGATGGCCACGAAGCTCTTTTCCCCGCCGCTGAGCAGGGAGATGGTGGTCACCGCCTTGCCCGGGGGCTGGACCCGGATCTCGATGCCGCAGTCCAGCGGCTGTTCCGGGTCCTCCAGCTCCAGCGAAGCCTGACCCCCGCCGAACAGCTCCAGGAACACGCCCCGGAAGCGCTCGGCCACGGCCTGGAACTCCCGGAGGAAGATCTCCCGCATCTCCCCGGTCAGGTCCCCGATGATCTTCAACAGGTCCCGCCGGGCCGATGCCACGTCGTCCCGCTGGCTGCGCAGGAAGCCGTAGCGCTCGCTGACCCGCTCGTACTCCGCGATGGCCCCCAGGTTCACGCTGCCCAGGCGGGCGATGTCCCGCCGCAGCTCCGCGATGCGCCTGGTGGCGGCGCTCATGTTCTCCACCGGCTGGCGCTGCTGGGCCGCCGCGGAGCGGCTCAGCTCGTAGCTCTCCCAGAGCCGGTCCACGATCTGCCGCTCCTCCAGCTCGGCGGCCAGCTTTTTCTGTTCCAGCCGGGCGCAGATGCTTTGCAGTTCCAGCAGCTCCCGGTTTTTCTCCTGGCCCTGCCGGTCCCGGCGGACCCGGCGGCCCTCCAGCTCCAGGCGCGCACGCTGCTTTTCCGCCAGCTCCGCCTGACATTCCTCCGCGGCGCGGCGGTGGGCCGCCACGGTTTCCCGCTGCTGCTGAAGCTCCCGCTCCAGCTCCGCGCTGTGGCGCGAGAGCGCTTCCAGGGCCTCCGCCCGCTGGGTGCCGTCCCCGGCCAGGCCCTGCAAGAGGGCTTCCAGGTCGCTCAGATTCCGGCGGGCGCTGTCCCGCTCGCTCTCCAGAGCGGCGGTCCGCTCCCGCAGACTGCCCAGGCGGGCGCGCAGCTGCTCCCGGACCTGCTCAAAGTCCGCGCTGCCCCGGGTGGCCTCCTCCACGCGCTGCCGCAGGGCCGCCAGCTCAGCGCGGAGGCGCGCACGCTCCGCTTCCAGGGCCGCGACGCGCTGGGCGTTCTCCCGCTGCCCGGCGGCGAGGGTCTCCCCCTCCCGCCCCTGCTCTGCCAGCGTCTGGTCCAGGGTGTCCAGCAGCAGCCGGAGCTGACTGCGGGTGTTTTCGGCCTTGTGCTGGCGCTCCGTGGCCTCGCTCAGGGCTGCTGCTGTCTCCTCCGCCTCCAGCCGGGCGCGGGTCAGGTCCCGCTCCGCTTCGCCCAGACGCTCCGCCGCGGCCTTTTCTGCGGCGGCCAGCTCCCCGAAGCGGATGCGCAGGCGTTTCAGCTCGTTGGCCCGGGACAGAATGCCCACGCTCCGGGCCGCGCTGCCGCCGGTCATGCTGCCCCCGGCGTGGATCATCTGCCCGTCCAGGGTGACGATCCGCAGCCGGTTCCCGGAACGGCGGGACAGGCGCACCGCGTCGGCCAGGGTCTCGGCCACGACGGTGCGCCCCAGCAGACTGCCGAAGATGCCCCGGTAGGCCGGGTCGAAGGAGACCAGGTCCCCCGCCACGCCCAGCTAGCCCGGCTCCCCCGCGGGGGGCTGGCTCCGGTAGGCGGGCCGGATGGTGTCCGTCGGGAGGAAGGTGGCGCGCCCGGCGTCGGCGCGCTGCAAATATTCGATGGCGGCCTTGCCGTCTTGCTGGC
>JAFYIF010000353.1 GCA_017538775.1 Oscillospiraceae bacterium
ATTTCGCGCCTGCGGGCGCGAAACTCTGCGAGGCAGCGGGGGCTGCAAAGCAGACACCTGAAAGATGAAAAAATAAGCCGGGCGCGTGTGGCCCGGCGATGGGAGGAACGGAATATGAACATGGATTTCAAGCGCAAGCTGCCGATCCCGATGGAGACCAAGGAGATGTATCCCCTGACCGGCGACATGGCGGAGACCGTGGAGCGCCGCACCGCGGAGCTGAAGGCGATCTTCGCCGGGACCGACCCGCGCATGGTGATGATCATCGGCCCCTGCTCCGCCGACAGCGTGGACAGCGTGATGGACTACATCAGCCGGCTGATCCCGGTGCAGGAGCGGGTGAAGGACAAGGTGCTGATCGTCCCGCGCATCTACACGAACAAGCCCCGCACCACCGGCGACGGCTACAAGGGCTACGTCCACCAGCCCGACCCCACCGCCGAGCCGGACCTGTTCAAGGGCGTCATCGCCACCCGGGAGATGCACATGCGGGCGGTGAAGGAGACCGGCTTCGCCTGCGCCGACGAGATGCTGTACCCGGAAAATTACAAGTATCTGGACGACCTGCTGGGCTATGTGGCCGTCGGCGCCCGCAGCGTGGAGGACCAGCAGCACCGCCTGACCGCCAGCGCCATCGACTGCCCCGTGGGGATGAAGAACCCCACCAGCGGGGACCTGAGCGTGATGATGAACGCGATCCTGGCCGCCCAGCACCAGCACGACTTCATCTACCGCGGCTGGGAGGGCCACTCCTTCGGCAACCCCTACGCCCACGCCATTCTCCGGGGCTACGTCAACCGCCAGGGCGTCACCCACCCCAACTACCACTATGAGACCCTGCTGTACCTGGCGGAGCTCTACGGCAAGTGGGACCTGGTCAACCCCGGCGTCGTCATCGACTGCAACCACGCCAACAGCGGCAAGAACCCCTTCGAGCAGCCCCGCATCCTCAAGGAGGTGCTGCACTCCTGCCGCTGCAACCCGGCGCTGCGGAAACTGGTGAAGGGCTTCATGGTGGAGAGCTACATCGAGGACGGCAGCCAGCCCATCGGCTGCGGCGTCTACGGCAAGAGCATCACCGACCCCTGCCTGGGCTGGGAGAAGAGCGAGCGGCTGATCTACGACATGGCCGACGCGCTGTAAAGCGGACCTGCCCCGCCTCCCGAAAAATCGGGAAGGGTCTCCTCGTGTTTTTTTGAGCGAAAAGCGGGCAAAGGATTGTTTTCCTGTTTTTTTCGTGTTATTCTGAAGCTTGTCAGAAGTGACTGGAGCCATGAACCGAAAGGGAGGGTGTAACAGGACATGAAATGGAAAAAAGAGTATCTGGTTCCCCTGCTCTGCCTGATCGTGATCGTTTCCTGCATCGTGATCGACAGCGTGAGCGCCCGGCTCGGCGCAAACGTGGGCGCCGACGCCAGTGAGATCCCCGCTGACGCCGTGACGCTCACGGGAGCGGCCCCGGGGATCAACGGCGATGTCGTGGTGGAGATCGTCGCCACCGCGGACCGCATCTACCGGGTCCGGGTGCTGGAGGAACAGGAGACGCAGGGGATCGGCTCGGAGGCCGTGTCCACGCTGCCGGGGCGGATCTACAACGCCCAGAGTCTGCAGGTGGACGCGGTGTCCGGCGCGACGGTGACCTCCGACGCCATCAAAGACGCCGTTCGCAACGCGCTGATCTCCGGCGGCTTCGATCCCGAGGTCTTTGAGGTGGAAGTCGCGGCGGCAGCGCCCGTGGAAAAGACGCCCGCGACGCTGGCGTGCGACGTAGTCGTGGTGGGTGCCGGCGGCGCCGGGCTGACCGCCTCCGTGCTCGCCGCGCAGCAGGGGATGCAGGTCATCCTCCTGGAAAAGATGCCCTTCGTCGGCGGCAACAGCCTCCGCGCAGAGGGCGGCATGAACGCGGCGGGCACGAAGCTTGAGGCGGAGCTCGGTCTGGCCGACAGCACGGTCGAAAACTTCACGGCGGATACGCTGCGGCTCGGCCATGATCTGGCCGACCCCGATCTGGTCCGGACGCTGGCGGAATCCAGCTCCGACGCGGTGGACTGGCTCGAAACCATCGGCGCCAGGTTTACCGGCGTCAAAGCCACCGGCGGCTGCGAAGGCAGAAAGTACCTGCATCAGCCGGAAGGCGGCCAGGCCGTGGGCGAGTATCTGGTGGAAAAGCTCAAAACGCAGGCGGAAAATCTGGGTATCGACGTGCGCGTCAACACTGCGGCCACCGAGATCCTTATGGACAACGGACAGGCTGTGGGCGTGATCGCAGAGGACGCGGAGCACATCTACACCATCCAGGCCGGAGCCGTCGTGCTCGCGACGGGCGGATTCGGATCGAACTTCGAACTGATGGCCAGCTTTGACCCCTCCCTCCGCAACGCCGTGACCACCAACCACCCCGGCGCCCAGGGCGACGGCATCCTGATGGCGGAGGCGGTCGGCGCCGCCACCGTGGATATGGAGCAGATCCAGCTGCATCCCACGGTCATCCAGTCGGACGGCACCCTGGTGTCCGAGTCCTTCCGTTCCCTCGGCGCGATCATCGTCAACACCGAGGGCAAGCGCTTCGTCAATGACCTGGCCGGGCGCGATGTGGTCTCCCAGGCCGAGCTCAAGCAGCCCGACGGCTATTGCTTCATCATCTTCGACCAGAATCTGGTGGACCATCTGGCCCTGTCCCAGAAGTTCATCGACCGGGGCTTTGCCCTCAGCGCGGACAGCTATGAGGAACTGGCGGAGCGCATGGGACTCCAGGGCGAAGCGGTGCAGAACTTCGTCAACACCATGAACACCTGGAACGCCTCCGTTGCCAGCGGCGTTGACGAGGAATGGGGCCGCAACAACGGCATGGACGACGATCTGTCCACCGCCCCCTTCTATGCGATCCAGATCGCCCCGGGCATCCACCACACCATGGGCGGCATTCAGATCAACACGAATGCCGAAGTCATCGGCACCGACGGCAACGTGATCCCCGGCCTGTTTGCAGCCGGCGAGGTCACCGGCGGCATCCACGGCGGCAACCGGGTGGGCGGCAACGCTGTGGCCGACTTCGTCGTCTTTGGCCGCATCGCCGGTCAGAGCGCCACGGACTTTGTCGCATTCGAGCTGGCCAACGCCGCCTGATTTGCGGAGGCCCCGGAAAGGCGATTGAAGAGACAAAAAACAAATCGGCGAACAGCCGCTGCTCCGACAAACAAGGGGCAGCGGCTGTCCTTCCACCGCCAATCAAATGAGGAGGAATCTTCCATGAAGCGCATGAAACACGGAACGCAGGTCCTGCTGTTGGTCCTGCTGCTCTGCCTCTGCCTCCCCGCCGTGGGCCTGGCCGCGGCCCGGGCGGAGCTCAATCAGCCCCTCCAGCCCCAGCCGGACCTGAGCCACCGGGCCAGCCAGATGGACGAGAGCGAGCGGGTGAACGCCCCGGCGGCGCAGCCCCAGCGCGCCTACGGCCTGACGGACGAAGACGGCCTGCCCGCCTTTTCCTGGGAGGAACCCCAGTTCCTCGCCTGGTCCCGCAGCGCCCTGGTGTCCATCCGGGTCACCGCCTCCCGTCGGGGCGTCTTCAGCGGCTTTGCCATGCGCGTCTGGAACCCGGACGGGGCGCTGGTCGCCGCCACGGAGGTGCAGGGTCTGTCCCGCAGCGCCGACAGCTATCTGATCTGGCAGGACATCCGCGCCCACAGCGGGGCCCTGCTCCGGCCCGGCGGGACCTATCTCTGCCAGTTTGAAGTGTGCTTCGACGGCGTCATTTTCCGCAGCCCCGAATACAGCCTCCAGCTCCCGGAGGACGACGCGGTGCGCTTCGGCGTAGACGTGAGCGAACACCAGGGGAAGATCGACTGGGAGACCGCCGCGCAGTACATCGACTTTGCCATCCTCCGCTGCGGCTACGGCTCCGACTATGCCAATCAGGACGACAGGCAGTGGGAACACAACGTGACGGAATGCGAGCGCCTGGGCATCCCCTATGGGGTCTATCTCTACTCCTACGCCGACTCCGAGGAAAAGGCCGCCAGCGAGGCCGAGCACGCCCTGCGGCTGCTGGACGGGCACACGCCCTCCCTCCCGGTCTACTACGACCTGGAGGACCCGGGCACCGTGGCCGAATGCAGCGAGGAAGAGCTGCTGCGCTATACGGAGATCTTCACCGCCCGGCTCCAGGAGGAGGGCTGCCGGGTGGGGGTCTATTCCAGCTGGAACTGGTGGAACGGCCCCCTCAGCGACCCCGGCTACGACGCCTGGGACAAGTGGATGGCCGCCTGGGGCTCCCGCCACAGCGCCGAAGACGGCTATCCCCTCTGGCAATACTATAACCAGGGCAAGATCCCCGGCATCACCGGGGACGTGGACCTGAACTGGTTTTTCGAGGAACCCCTGCTGGAGCCATACACCGTGGAACTGCCGCACCCGGCCTTCATTGCGGAGCTGGACTGCGGCGGCGAGACGCTCTGCTTCGCCTCGGACCTGGAGGAGACCGGCCTGCTGTACGCCGGGCTGTACGACGCCGCCGGACGGCTGCTGGCCGCGGACGCCAGCCCGCGCGGAGAGGGCCAGACCCAGGTCAGCCTGGACCTGAACGCCGCGCCGCTGCCGGAGCGCTGCACGGTGAAGCTCTTTCAGGCGGACGCGGACTGGACGCCCCTGGCCGAGCCGGAGATCTGGGAACTGGGCACGCCGGAGGACATAGAACAGGAGGATGAACATGACGAACTATGAAAGCCTGATCGCCCAGCTTTCCGCGCTGACGGAGGGGGTCCCGGAGCGGATCTCCAATCTGGCCAACGCCGCCGCGCTGCTCTATCACACGCTGCCGGACCTGAACTGGGCGGGCTTTTA
>JAFYIF010000354.1 GCA_017538775.1 Oscillospiraceae bacterium
ACCGTGACTCTGGAAGAATGGAAAGCAAAGTTGCGCCCTCGATGAACGCGCAAAATAAGCAGGGAAGGCAGCCTCAGCGACGGGGCTGCCTTCCGCTCTCTTTTTTCAAAAAACGCTCCCCTCCGCCGGAGCGGGGAGGGGAGAGGCAAACTCAATAATACTTCTTGATCCGCGGATCTTCCGCCGTCTCCGGGTCGGCGGAGCAGGAGATGACGAACTGCACGTTGTTGGCCGTGCTGAACCGGTCCAGCCAGTCCAGGAAGTCGGCCACGGCGGCGGAGGACTTGTCGTCCAGCATCTTCATGAAGTTGTCTATAAAAACGTGGGTGATATCGTAGTTGCCGGCGTGGAGGCCGGAGATGAACCCACGGAGCAGGGCGCTGGTGTTGACGCCGTATTCGCTGGCATGGATCAGACGAACGGTGTAGGGGATGTCGTAGGTCAGGTTTTTGTCTTTTTCGATGCATACTACGTTGCCATTGGCCTCGTCGGCGGCTTTGCGAATCTGTTCCACCAGGGATTTGGTCTTGCCGGAACCTTTGAGACCCATGATGACTTTGACCATAGGAAGATCACGCTCCTTTTCAGCCTAGCTGTCAGTGATGGTTTTTTGTACCCACATCATAGCATCAAACGCCGGAAACTGCAACCGGAAAAAGGGAAAAAGCGGAAAAGAAAAATACCCGACGGGAAAGCGTCGGGTATTTTTGTGAACTTGGTTCGTATTACCAGCATCTCAGAGTGCACCCAGCTGCTGGAACATGTTCTTCTTGTAGGCTTCCACGCCCGGCTGGTCGAAGGGGTTGACGCCGGTCATATAGGCGGAGATGGCGCAGGCCATTTCAAAGAAGCAGACCAGCGCTGCGAAACCGGCCTCATCCCGGGCGGGGACGGAGACGCCCAGGTTCGGGACACCCCCGGCGATGTGGGCGGCCTTGACTGCGCTGGCGGCGGCCCGCTGGGCCTCCGCGAAGTCGTGCCCGGCCAGGTAGTTCAGGCCCTCCGGGTCGCCGGACTCGAAGGGGATGGGATAGGCGGTCTGGCTGCGCTCGAAGCTGACGACGGTTTCCATCAGCGTGCGCGGCCCGTCCTGGATATACTGCCCCATGGAGTGCAGGTCGGCGTTGAACTCCACGCTGGCGGGATAGATGCCGATGCCGTTCTTCCCCTCGCTCTCGCCGAAGAGCTGCTTCCACCACTCGGCCATGAAGCGGAAGGCCGGTTCGGAGGAGGCCAGGATCTCGATGGTCTTGCCCTGGCGGTAGAGCTGCTGCCGCGCCGCCGCGTACTGCCAGGCGGGGTTCTCCGGGGCGCGCAGGTCCAGCGCCGCCAGTTCCTCCGCGGCGGCGGCGGTCACCGCCTCCACGTCGATGCCGGCGGCGGCCATGGGCAGCAGGCCCACGGCGGACAGGACGCTGAAGCGCCCGCCCACGTCGTCGGGCACCGTGAAGGTCTCCCAGCCTTCGGCCCGGGCGTAATCATGCAGCTTGCCCTTGTGGGCGTCGGTGGTGGCGTAGATGCGCCGCCGGGCCCCGTCCTTGCCGTATTTGGCCTCCAGCAGCGCCTTGGCCACCCGGAAGCCCAGGGCCGGCTCCAGGGTCCCGCCGGACTTGGAGATGACGTTCACGCAAAAGTCCCGGTCCCCCAGCACGGCGATCAGCTCGTTCAGCGCGTCGGGGGAGAGGCTGTTGCCCAGGAAATAGACCGGGTGCTCCCCGGGGCGCTGGTTGTAGTTCCCGCCCCGCAGCAGCTCGATGGCCGCCCGGGCCCCCAGATAGCTGCCCCCGGTGCCCACCACCAGCAGGGCTTCGCTCTGCCCGCGGATGGCCTGGGCGGCGCGGACGATGGGTTTCAGCTCCGTCTCGGCCATGCGGCGGGGGAGCTGGAGCCAGCCGGTGAACTCGTGCCCCGCGCCGCTGCCGCTGGCCAGCAGGCTGTGGGCCTTCGCCGCGGCGGCGTAGTCGGGACCGGCGGCGTCAAAAAAGGGCGCTGCGCCCGAAAGATCGACTTTGACCATGGGTGATGGTCCTCCTGTCTCATTGGAATTGTAACGATTGTATTGTATCCCCGTTTTCCGGGTTTTTCAAGCCCCAATCCGCGTCTTCCGCCGCCTCCGGCTCCGGGTCTTCCACCGGCGCGTCCGTCACCAGCGCCGCCAGCAGCCGCCCGGCGATCTGAAACAGCCCCAGCTTCCCGACCCCCTCGGCGGCCAGCAGCGCCGTCTCCCGCAGCAGCTCGTCGCCCCGGTAGAGCCGGATGCAGCCCAGTTTCTCCCCGGCTTCCACCGGCGCGGGCACCTCCTCCGGCAGCTCGGTCTCCCAGCGCAGCTTGCCGAGCGCGCCGCCCTTCTCCACCAGCACCGCCGCCCCCGGCTCCGGGACCGGCTGCACCCGTTCGCGCTGGCCCAGCAGCACCCGGACGGAGGGGATGGGTTCCTCCCCCACGGCGGAGAGCAGCGTGTAGTTGGCAAAGCCGTAGCTCAGCAGGGTCTTGGCGCTTTCAAAGCGTTCGGCGCTGCTGGCGCAGTGCAGGACCACGGCGACGTATTCCACCCCGTCCCGCTCCGCGCTGGCGGAGAGGCAGTACATGGCCTTGCTGGTGAAGCCGGTTTTGAGCCCCGTGGCTCCTGGGTAATAATAGATCAGCTTGTTGGTGTTGGAAAGGCCGAATTCCCCGTCGCGGATCGTGTCCATCCAGACGGTGGTGTAGTCCCGGATCCAGGGGTGCTCCAGCAGCGCCCGGCTCATCCGGGCGATGTCCCGGGCGGAGCTGTAGTGCTCGTCGCTGTCGGTGAGGCCGCTGCACGAGAGGAAGTGGCTGTTCTCCATGCCCAGTTCGGCGGCCCGCTGGTTCATCCGGGCGGCAAAGGCCTCCTCGCTGCCCGCCAGATGTTCCGCCAGGGCCACGCAGCAGTCGTTGGCGGAGACCACGGCCACGCATTTCAGCATCTCCCCGACGCTCATGGTCTCGCCCTCCTCCAGCCAGATCTGGCTGCCGCCCATGGAGGCGGCCCGGGCGGAGGCCGTCACCGGATCGTCCAGGCCCAGTTCCCCGCTGTCCACCGCCTCGGCCACCAGCAGCATGGTCATGACCTTGGTGACGGAGGCGGGGGAGAGGCGGGCGTCCGCGTTCTTCTCATACAGCACCGTCCCCGTGCTGACTTCCATCAGAATGGCAGAGGGGGCGGGGAGCGTGATGTCGTCGTCCCGGCGCAGGGAGACGGCCAGGGCCGGGGGCGAGAGCAGGCACAGGCAGAGCAAAACAGGTAACAGGCGTTTCATAGCGGTCCCTCCCAAAAACTCCAGGCTAGCATCGCCCCAGCCTATGCCCGCCGGGGCGCGGCTATGCCGGGGGAGCGGGGGAAGTAACATAAAACGCCGCCATATTCCCTTTCCCGTGCATATTCACGGAGGGGCACGGACTTGTATGGTGTCGGAATGCGCGTCGCGGCTGACTTTTTAACATTTTCAACAGAGCTTTCAACAGAGTGCGTTCTGAGAATATACAGCAGGAGTTGACATAATCCGATTTCCGGCGCGCCGGGAGCGGCGAAAGGCGCCCCGCCGCTTGACGCGGGCGGGCAAGGCGTGTATGCTGGAGCAAAAAGGGGAGGGAGGAGCGTATGAAGCGTTTTCACTGGGACAAGCAGCATCTCTACTGGGGCCTGACGGCCTTTCTGGTCATCGCGGCTTCGCTGCTGTTTTACCTGATCCTCAGCAATCTGGGCCCGCTGGGCGAGGCCCTGGGGCGGCTGCTGGAGATCCTCAGCCCCTTCATCTGGGGCCTGGTTTTCGCCTATCTGCTTTTTCCGCTGCTGCGGATCTATTCCCGCAACCTGTTCACCCCGCTCTTCCGCTGGCTGCTGCGCAAAAACCCCCGGCGGGAGGAGCGGACGGTGAAGCTGGCCCGGGGCTTTTCGGTCTTTCTCTGCATCCTGACCCTGGCGGTGATCCTGGCCGGTCTGTTGATGCTGGTGGTGCCCCAGCTCTACAACACCGTGGAGCGGCTGGTGGTCAACTCCTCCACCTACATCGCCCGGGCGGACGAGTGGATCCAGAAGACGATGGAACACCACCCGGAGGTGGACTCCACCGTGCGGGAGGCCTTCGGCGACCTGAGCAACGGCCTGGTGAGCTGGGCCACGGACAATCTGCTGCCGGAGATGAAAAGTCTGCTGGGCAATGTGGCCAGCAACGTCTACAACATCTTCCGGGGCATCTACAACGGCATCATCGGCGTGGTGGTCAGCGTCTACGTCCTCTATGACAAGGAGGGCTTTTCCGCCCGCAGCAAGAAGCTCCTCTACTGCGTGGTCTCTCTGGACACCGCCGAGCAGATCCTGAAAGGCGTGCGCTTCACCAACCAGGTCTTCATGAGCTATCTCTCCGGCAAGATTCTGGACAGCGTCATCGTGGGCCTGATCTGCTACATCGGCTGCCTGATCCTCCGCATCCCCTTCGCCATACTGTCCAGCAGCATCGTGGCGGTCAGCAACCTGATCCCCTTCTTCGGCCCGGTGGTGGGCGCGGTCATCGCCACGCTGTTCATCCTGCTGGAATCCCCGGTGAAGGCCCTGGTCTTCGTGGTCTTCGCCGTCATCCTCCAGCAGTTTGACGGCAACGTGCTGGGTCCCCGCATTCTGGGCAACCGGGTGGGCGTCCGGGGCTTCTGGATTATGTTCTCCATCCTCCTGGGCGCGGGCCTGTTCGGCTTCCCCGGAATGCTGCTGGGCGTCCCCGTCTTCGTGGTGCTCTACAGCCTGCTCCGGGGCATGATGAACCGCCGCCTGGAGCGCAGCGGCCTCCCCACGGACCCGCAGATCTATCAGGAGACGGACTACTTCGACGCAAAAACCGGCGACCCGGTGCCCAAAGGAACGGCGGAGACAGACCCGCCAAACCCCTTCTGGGGCCACAAAAAAAGGGCCGCAACAGCGACCCAAAAAGAACAGGAACAAAAGGATCAAACGGACACCTGACGGTCAACAACCCCCCGCTGCCTCGCAGAGTTTCGCGCCCGCAGGCGCACACGCAGCGCGTTATTTTCGGTTCTGAACCGAAAGCGAAGCCCTGATCCGCCCCCGAGCCTCCCGGATCGCATCGCAGAATGCGTCCGCCTCCTCCCGCGTGGTGTAGCGGGAGAGGCTGACCCGGAGCACCCCGTCGATGACCTCCCCCGGCAGCCCCATGGCCGAGAGCACCTGGCTCCGCCCGCCCCGTTTGCAGGCGGAGCTTCTTGCCACGCAGATGTCCCGGGCCTCCAGGAAGTTCATCAGCACCTCGCTGCGCCAGCCGGGCAGGGAGAGGCTCAGCAGCTGGGGCGCGCCGCCCCCCAGCAGCAGCAGGCCGGGGTTCTCCGCCTCCAGCCGTCCGGCCATGTGCGCCCGGAGCGCGGCCATGCGGGTGCTGTCTTCGGCGAAGCTTCTCGCCCCCGCCTCCGCCGCCGCGCCGAAGGCGGCGATCAGCTCCACCGCCGGGGTGCCGGAGCGGCGTCCGCCCTCTTGTCCGCCGCCGGTGAGCAGCGCGGGCAGGTTCAGGCCCTTCCGGATGTAGAGCGCCCCGATCCCCTTCGGGGCGTGGACCTTGTGGCCGCTGAGGGTGATGAGGTCCGCCCCCAGGCTCCGGGCGGAGAGGGGGACGTGGAGAAAGGCCTGGACCGCGTCCGTGTGGATCAGCGCATGGGGACAGCGCGCCCGGACGGCCCGGGCGATGGCCGCGATGTCCGTCACGGCCCCGGTCTCGTTGTTCACGCACATCAGGCTGACCAGACAGGTGTCCTCCCGCAGGGCCTCCAGCACGGCCTCCGGGGACACGCTCCCGTCCTTCTCCGGTTTCAGCAGCGTGAGGGCAAAGCCCTGCCGGGCCTCCAGCTCCTCCAGCGTCCGCAGCACCGCCGGGTGCTCGACCCGGGAGCTGAGGATGTGTTTCCCATGGCGGGCGTTGTACTCCGCCCCCCGGCGCAGGGCCCAGTTGTCCCCCTCCGTGCCGCAGGAGGTGAAAAAAAGCTCCTCCGGCCGGCAGTCCAGGGCTGCGGCCACCTGGGCCCGCCCCCGCTCCACCAGGGCGGCGGCAGCCCGCCCCATGGCGTGGGGGGAGCCGGGGTTGGCGTACTGGACCGTCATGGCGTCCAAAGCGGCCTGCGCCGCCTCCGGGCACACGGCGGTGGTGGCGGCGTTGTCGAGATAAATTGACATTTGCATCACTTCCGGTTACAATCGTAAGAATCAGTTCAAAACCGCTTCGCTGGGTTCTGAACTGAGAGGGGATGCGCTCCGCGAGAAGTATTTTTCCCGAAAATGCGATTTCCGGGAAAAATGGATTTGAATCTATTTCGCGCCTGCGGGCGCGAAACTCTGCGAGGCAACGAGGGATGAAGCGCGGTTGCTGTCGTGGCATTATTCTAGCTGAAATTGCGGAAAAGGACAAGAGGGAAATGAAATACGCGATCCAGACCCTGGGCTGCAAGGTCAACCAGTTCGAGACCCAGGCCATGGAGGCCCTGCTGGCCTCCCACGGACACACATCCACCCGGGCGGGGGACGCCGACGCGGTGATCGTCAACACCTGCGCCGTCACCGCCGAGAGCGGGCGCAAATCCCGCCAGGCCCTCCGGCGGCTGCTGGCGGAGAACCCCGGGGCCGTGGCCGCGGTCTGCGGCTGCTACAGCCAGCTCAGCCCGGAGGACGCGGAGGCCCTGGGGGCCAGCGTGGTCTTCGGCAGCGGGGACCGGGCGGCCTTCGTGGAGGCGGTGGAGCGGGCCGTGGCGGAGCACCGGCGCGCCCGCTCCGTGGACGACCCCTTCCGCCGGACGGCGCTGGAAGCCCTGCCCGCCGGGGCCATGGAGGGGCGCACCCGGGCCTATATGAAGATCGAGGACGGCTGCGACAACTTTTGCGCCTACTGCGTGATTCCCTACGCCCGGGGCCGGGTCCGCAGTATGCCGCTGCAAAAGGCCGCGGCGGAGGCGGCCAGGCTCCAGCGGGAGGGCTTTCTGGAGATCGTGGTCAGCGGCATCGAGATCAGCTCCTACGGCAAGGACTTCCGGGACGGCAGCGGCCTGGCGGACGCGGTCTGCGCCATCGCCCTGGCCGCGCCGGATACCCGCGTGCGCCTGGGCTCCCTGGAGCCCACGGTGGTGACGGAGGACTTTTGCCGCCGTCTGCGCGAGTGCGGCAACATCTGCCCCCAGTTCCACCTCTCCCTGCAATCCGGCTGCGACCGCACCCTGGCGGCCATGCGCCGGAAGTACGACACCGCCCGCTTCCGCGAGAGCGCGGCGGCCCTCCGGGCGGCCTTCCCCGGCTGCGCCCTGACGGCGGACCTGATCGCGGGCTTCCCCGGGGAGACGGAAGCGGATTTTGCGGAGACTCTGGCCTTTCTGGAGGAGATCGGCTTTGCCGCGATGCACGTCTTCCCCTATTCCGAGCGCCCCGGCACCCGGGCCGCCGCCATGCCGGAGCAGCTGCCGAAGGCCGTCCGGGCCGCACGCGCCAGGCGGGCCCAGGCCCTGGCCGACGCGCTGGAGCGACGCTATCTGCAAAGCCAGGTGGGGCGCACCCTCTCGGTGCT
>JAFYIF010000355.1 GCA_017538775.1 Oscillospiraceae bacterium
GGCAAAGCGACGCAGCAGCGGCAGCCGACGGCGCAGCCGGTCCAGCCGACGCCCGCTCCGCCCGCCCCGGCGCAGCGCCAGCGCGCCGAGGGTCAGGACCGCCAGCAGCAGCGGCGGAAGCCACCAGCGCGGCCCCAGCCAGGCGCTAAAGGCGGCCAGACGCCGGGTCATCTCCGGCAGTTCCGCCTCCAGCTCCGCGTAGACCTGCAAAAAGCGGGGCAGCACCTGGGTCAGCAGCGCCAGCAGCACCGCCGCCATGACCAGCAGCAACAGCGCCGGATAGAGCATCGCCCGCCCCAGAGCGGAGCGGGCGCTGCCCACGCGGCTGAAATAGCGTTCCATCCGCGCCAGTGCATCCTCCAGACTGCCCGAAGCCTCCCCGGCGGCCACGACGCTGACGAACATCGGAGAAAAGACCCCCTGCTGCCGCGCCATGGCCGGGGCCAGGGCCTCGCCCCGCTCCAGCGCCGAACGCACCGAGCGGACCGCGGCGCGCAGCTGCCGGTTGGTCAGCTGCTGCTCCAGGAGCCGCTGGGCCTCCAGCATCGGCACGCCCGCCCGCAGGATGGAGCGGAACTGACGGCAAAAAAGAGAAAGCTCCCGCTCCTTCGGCCTGCCCGGGGCGGGCAGGGCGCGAAGCAGGGCCGGACGCCGCCGGACCCGCAGCTTCAGCAGCGTGTCCCCCCTGGCCCGCGCCAGGCGGCGGGCTTCCTCCGGCGTGGGGGCCTCCAGCCTGGCCCGGACGGTCTTTCCCCGCCGGTCCACGGCGGTATAACGATAGCTGGGCAAAGCAAAACCACCCCTCTGACGTGGCAAAATCGACCCCGTCGCGTTGCTCAGTCGGAGGGCGCAGCGCCCTCCCCGGCGATGACCCGGCGCAGCTCCTGGACGGAGGTGACGCCCTCCAGCACCAGGCGGCGGACACCCTCGGCCAGGGTCTGCATCCCCTGGCGCAAGGCCTCCCGCCGCAGCGCCTCCGTGGAGGCCCGGCGGACGATCATCTCCCGCAGTGTTGGGGTCAGCTCCATGATCTCATAGACGCCCACGCGCTCATAATAGCCGCTGCCGCCGCAGCGCGGGCAGCCCCCCGGGGCGTAGAGTACCGTCCGGGCCGCCGTCTCCGGGTCCAGCCCCAGACAGGCCGCCTCCCCGGGGGTGGGCGCGGAGGGCCGCCGACAGTGGCGGCACAATCGGCGCACCAGCCGCTGGGCGATGACGCCGCTGACCGCGTCGGCGATCAGGTAGCTCTCCACCCCCATGTCCAGCAGCCGCGTCACGCTGCTGGCCGCGTCGTTGGTGTGGAGGGTGCTGAGCACCAGGTGGCCGGTGATGGAGGCTTTGATGGCGATGTCCGCGGTCTCGCCGTCGCGGATCTCGCCGATCATGATGATGTCCGGGTCCTGGCGCAAGATCGCCCGCAGGGCCGCGGCAAAGCCCAGGTTGGCCCGGGGGTTCACCTGCACCTGGTTGACCCCGTCCAGACGGCTCTCGATGGGGTCCTCCACCGTGACGATGTTGCGCTCCTCCCGGTTCAGCTCGCTGAGGGCCGCGTACATGGTGGTGGACTTGCCGGAGCCGGTAGGCCCCGTCACCAGCACCACGCCGCTGGGCCGGGAGAGGATGCGCGCAAAGCGCCGCAGCTCCTCCGGCGCAAAGCCCAGGGATTCCTTGCTGCGGCGCAAAAACTGCTTGGGGGCCAGGCGCAGGACGCACTTCTCCCCGCAGGCGGTGGGTAGGACGGACACGCGGATGTCGTAGGCGGCCCGGTCCACCTCGGCGGAGAAGCGCCCGTCCTGGGGTCGGCGTTTTTCCGCGATGTCCATGCCGCTGAGGATCTTCACCCGGGCCACCACCGGGTTCAGCAGCCGCAGGTCATAGCTGCCCACGCAGCGCAGCACCCCGTCCACCCGGAAGCGCACCCGCAGCGTCTCCGCCGTGGGTTCGATGTGGATGTCGCTGGCCCGGCGGCGCACCGCCTGTTCCAGCAGCGCACGCACCAGCATGACCACCGGGGAGCGGCTGACCTCCGCGTCCTCCCCGGGGCTTTGCGGCGTCTCCGGCGCGGCGAAGCGCACGGCGGCCTCCTGCAGCTCCCCGCTGCCGCAGCAGCGGTCGATGGCGATCAGGATGTCGCTGGTCGTGGCCAGGTAGCAGCGGACGGGGCGGCGGGCGGCGATCTCCACCAGGTCCCGCCCCCGCAGGTTCATGGGGTCGTTCATCGCCACGCAGAGGGTGCCGCCCTCCGCCGGGTCCAGGGCAAAGGGGAGCACCGTGTGGCTGCGCAGCAGCTCCGGCCGCAGCAGCCCCGGCAGCTCCGGCGGGATCTCCCGGGCGTAAAGGCAGACCGTGGGCAGGGCGAACACCGCGCTCTGGGCCTCCAGCAGCCGCTCCTCGGAGACGCCGCTGCGCTCCAGCAGCAGCTCCCGCAGGGGTCTCCCGTCGCAGCGCTGCTCCCGGCGGAGGCGCTCCGCCTCCGCCGGGCTCAGGTCGCCCCGCTCCACCAGCCAGTCCAGCAGCCGTCCCTGCATCCCGCGCTCAGTCTCCGACGGGGCTGCCGCAGTATTCGCAGCGGCCCGAAGCGTCCGGGAAGGTTGTGGCCCCGCAGAAGGGGCAGACCCGGGCGGCCTTGGGGGCCTGGGCGCTCTGCTGCGCTTCCCTTGCCTCCTGTCTGGCCTGGGTCAGGGCCTCTTTGATCTCATTGCCCATCTGGATGTACTGTTCATACTCGCCCGCGCCCATGCGCCGGAAGCTCCAGCCGCCGACACCGGCGCCCATGGGCTGGGTGCCCACCTCCACGCTACTGGGATTCAGGCGGAAGCGCATTTCGCTGAAATAGCGGTGGTTGACCCGGATGGTCACATAGAAGTCATAGGAATAGCGGTAGCGCCGGGGGTTGAAGGAGACGGTCTTGCCGTCCACCTCCCGGTACTCCTCGCTGCGGTGTTCCTCGATGTCCAGCTCGCAGCCGGTCACCTGGGCGAAGTCCAGCACGTCCGGGTTGGCCTCCTCCAGATTCCGGGCGTCGGTCACCAGGAAGCGCCGGGCGTCCTCGTCCAGCAGCACCCGGGTGGTCCCGCCCAGGCTGCGGGTGGTGTGGAAGGCCGCCACCCGCTGGCGGTTGTCCTCCCGGTAGGCCAGTTGGGCACGGATCTCTTCCAATGTGCTCTGGCGGCGCTCGCTGAACCAGGGCGAGAGCTTTTTCGCGCACTTGGAGCACATCTTGCCGTCCTCCAGCTTCCGCGTGCCGAACAGGCCGATCTTCTCGCCGCAGATGTCGCAAAACTTCTTTTCAAACAGTCCCATTGTCTGCGCTCCTTTCCGTCTCTTTCTCACTCTCCGGGGATGACCCGCAGGGCGTCGGCGTAAAACGCTTCCATCTCCTGCCGCGTGGGGAACACGGCGATGAAAAAGCGGTTGCCCATGGCATCGGCCAGGGCGTCGGGGATGCGCCC
>JAFYIF010000356.1 GCA_017538775.1 Oscillospiraceae bacterium
TCCGGGCAGCGGGCCAGCAGCTCCCGCGCCTGCCCCGCCACATGGCGCGGCTCCATCAGAAAGCTCAGCGGCGCATACCCGGCGTCCAGCGCCCGGCTGATGACCTTGGGACTTTCCGCGATGAACATCCCCTCAGGCCGGGAGTCATTGTGCAGCAGCTCCCGCTCCGTCAGCCGGGCGTACACGTCCAGGGCGGGGTCGGAAAAGTCGGTGATCTCCGTGATGCGGGACATGGCGGCCTCCTCACACCCGCAGGGCGTCCAGATACCCCGCCGCGTCGAAGTCCTCCAGCGGCGCGTCGCGCCGGAGATAGAGGGGGTGGTGGGGGTGGCCCGCCTTGCTCCTGGCCCCGCAGCAGTACCAGCGCGCCCCCCGGGCCAGGCCGTGGGCGTAGAGGTCCCGGACGCAGTCGGCCAGCCAGGGCCGCTTTTCGATGACGGTCCCCCAGGCCGCCCAGACCGCCGGGGCCTCCCCGGCCCGCTCCAGCAGCCAGTCGAAGGCCAGCAGGTTCTCCCGGTGCAGCGTCTCGTTCCGGCAGCGGTCCAGGTCGTCGGGCCGGGTGGCCCGCTGGGCGTAGACGTTCATCATCATCCAGCTGTCAAAGCCGTTCCCGGCGGCGATGCGCGCCACGCTTTTCAGCGTGTTGTCCAGGTCGTCCGGCGCGGCGGTGGAGGGGTTGACCCCCAGGCAGATCAGGGGACGCTGGCCCAGGGTGCCCAGGATGTAACGGTATTCGTCGTAGCGGTCCGGGACAAAGAGCCAGCGGGCGCGGTCATAGTCCGCCGCGCCGCCGCCGCGCAGGGCCTCGGCAAAGGGCTGGATGTACAGAGAGCCGGTCTCACAGACGGGGATGTGCATGGGGAAAGCCTCCTTCCGGTTTGTCGAAAGCAGTATAGTCCCGCCGCCCCGCCGCCGTCAAGGGCGCGCTTTTCGCCCGTTTCCGAAAACTTGCCCTTGCATTCCGGTATCCGCTGTGCTAAGATAAACTTCAATTGTGTACAAAAACCCAGAAGAGGTGAGCAGTTTGGAGACGATCGTACTGAAATTCGGCGGCAGTTCCCTGGCGGACGCCGCGCAGATCCGCAAGGCTGCGGACATCATCCGCTCCGATCCCGCCCGGCGCTATGTGGTCTGTTCCGCCCCAGGCAAGCGCTCCGGCGCTGACGTGAAGGTGACGGACCTGCTCTATCAGTGCCAGGACGCCGCCCGGAGCGGGGGGGACTTCGCCACGCCCCTGGCGCAGATCGAACAGCGCTTTCAGGAGATCGTGCAGGAGCTGGGCGTGGACTTCGACCTGGCCGGGGAGATCGCCGTCATCAGCCGGGAGCTGAACGCCGGGGTATCCCGTCCTTACCTGGCCTCCCGGGGGGAGTACCTCAACAGCAAGCTCATCGCCGCCTACCTGGGCTTCCCCTTCGTGGACGCGGCGGACTGCGTCTGCTTTGACGCCGACGGGAACCTGGACGCGGAGGAGACCAACCGCAGGCTCTATGCGGCCCTGAGTCCGCTTCCCAACGCGGTGCTGCCCGGCTTCTACGGCAGCGGCCCGGAGGGGGAGATCGTGACCTTCTCCCGGGGCGGCTCCGACGTGACCGGCGCGCTGGTGGCCCGGGCGGTCATGGCCTCCCTGTATGAAAACTGGACCGACGTGTCCGGGATGCTGGCCGCCGACCCCCGCATCGTGGAAAAACCCCGCCAGATCGACTACATCAGCTATCAGGAGCTGCGGGAGCTGAGCTACATGGGCTTTTCCGTCTTCCACGAGGACGCGGTCTTCCCCTGCCAGAAGGCGGGCATCCCCATCAACATCCGCAACACCAACCGCCCCGCCGACCCGGGCACGATGATCGTGGCCAGTCTGCCCCGCATCCTCCCGCCCCGCACCATCACCGGCGTGGCCGGGCACAAGGGCTTCACCAGCATCCAGGTGGAGAAGGCCATGATGAACTCCGAGGTGGGCTTCGGCGCAACGCTGCTCCAGATCTTCGCCGACCACGGCGTCTCCTTTGAGCACTGCCCCACCGGCATCGACACCATGTCGGTCATCGTCCACAGCAGCCTTCTCCTGGGCTGCCGGGATGAGATCCTGGAGGACATCCGCCGGAAGCTGCGCCCGGACGCGGTGGTCGTGGAGGAGCACCTGGCCCTGGTGGCCGTGGTGGGCCACGGCATGAGCTATTCCCGGGGCGTGGCCGGGGCGATCTTCTCCGCCATCGGCGAGGCGGGCATCAACATCCGCATGATCGACCAGGGCTCCAGCGAGCTGAACATCATCGCCGCCGTGGAAGAGAAGGACATGGAAAACGCCATCCGCGCCATCTATGCCAGACTGGAACAGGGCGTCCGATAAACATAGAAAAAAGCATCCCGGCCTTTCCCGCAAGGGGGAGGCCGGGATATTTTTCACTGCATCCGTTTCAGCGTCTCCGTCAGCAGCGCCCAGGTCCGCTGGATCGAGGCGATGTGCATCCGCTCCCGGGGGGTGTGGATCTCCGTCAGGTCCGGGCCGATGGACACGCAGTCCAGGCCCGGCAGCTTCCCGGCGAAGAGGCCGCACTCCAGCCCCGCGTGGATCGCGGCGATGTGCGGCTCGGCCCCGTACTGCTCCCGGTAGACCTCCGTCAGCAGACTGCGCAGCGGGCTTTCCGGGCGGTAGGCCCAGCCGGGATAGTCCCCGGAGACGGAAACGCGCCCGCCCAGGGTCTCCGCCAGGGCGGCGATGCGGTCGGTCAGCATCTCCTTCCCGCTTTCCAGGGCGCTGCGGACGCAGAACACCGCCTGTGCCGCGTCCTCCCCGGTCTCCAGAATGCCCAGGTTCAGGCTGGTCTGGACCAGGCCGGGGATGTAGGGGCTCATGGCCTGGACCCCGCCGGGCATACAGAGCAGGGCCGTCAGCAGTCGCCGGCTGCTGTCCGCGTCCAGAGGCAGCCCGGGGTTTTCCGCCGCTTCCAGCGTCACGCGCAGTCCCGGGTCCGTCGCGGCGAACTCCTCCCGCAGCGCCGCGCCCATTGCCTCGCAGACGGCGGCGTGGGCCTCCGGGTCGGCGCTCAGCAGCAGCGCCTCGGCCCGGACGGGGATGGCGTTGTCCTTCCCGCCGCCCCGGGCTAGCGCCAGGCGCAGGGGAGCGCGCCGGTCCATGACGTAGAGCAGCCGCCCCAGCAGCTGGACCGCGTTGGCCCGGCCCCGGTCGATCTCCACCCCGGAGTGGCCCCCGGTCAGCCCTTCGACCCGCAGGAGCTGGGCCTGACCCTGCCAGGGCGCCCGGCGCAGGGGCAGCTCCGCCGTGACCACCCGGCCCCCGGAGCAGCTGGCGGTGAAGACGCCCTCGGCCTCGGAGTCGATGTTCAGCAGACGACGGCCAAGCAGCGGGGATACGTCCAGCGCCGCCGCGCCCAGCATCCCGATCTCCTCATCCACGGTGAAGACGCACTCCAGCGGGGGGTGGGGCAGCGTGGGGTCGTCCAGCAGCGCCAGCATCATCGCCACGGCAATGCCGTCGTCCCCGCCCAGGGTGGTCCCCTCGGCGTAGACCATATCCCCCTCCACCGCCAGGCGCAGCCCGTCCTTCGTCAGGTCCAGCGGGCAGTCCGCCGTCTTTTCGCATACCATGTCCATGTGACCCTGCAAAATCACCGGCTCCAGCCCCTCCCGTCCCGGGGTGCCGGGCTGGAAGATGAGGACGTTGCCCGCCGCGTCCCGGATGTGACGGAGGCCCCGGTCCCGGGCGAAGGCCGCCAGATGGGCGCTGATGGCCCGGGTGTTGCCGCTGCCGTGGGGGATGGCGCAAAGCTCCTCAAAAAAGCCGAAGACCCGCTCCGGCGCAAGTCCGTCCAATACTGCCATGTTCAGTTCCTCCCGTTTTCCGTAGTGTCCAGGTTCCACGCCGCTTCGGTCTCCGCAAAGGCCGCGGCCTCCGGCCCGGGGCGGTAGAGGGCGTAGAGCGTCAGCGCCAGGGCCAGCACGGCCAGGGCGATCACGCAGACGCGCATCCAGTCAGACAGCTTCCAGTTCTTCATGCTCAGACTCCTTTTCTCTGATCGCTCCGCGCCCGGCCGCCGCCAGCCCCAGCGCCGCCCAGAACAGCGGCTCGGAGAGGCAGAGACCCAGACCGAAGCAGGCGTGTACCAGCGCCCCCGCCAGACCCAGGGCCAGCGCCCTGCCCCGGATGTCCCCCCGCCGCAGGGCGGCGCGGAGGCTGAGGGCGAAGACCGCCAGCGCCCCGGCCAGGCCCAGGCCGCCGCAGTTTACCAGGTATCCCAGATAGATGTTATGGGCGTTGTCCACATAGGTCCGCAGCGTGGTCCCGGTCTCCGCCACGGCGCGGGCAAAGCGGATGTCCAGCCGCAGCCCCAAAGTTCCCGGCCCGCCCCCCAGCAAGGGCCGCTGGGCGACCAGGGCCAGGCATTCCCGCCAGATGCGCAGCCGGGAGGAGCCGAAGCTGTCCTGGGCCTGTCCGTGCAGGACCTGATGCAGCTCCCAGACCGTCCCCTCCTGCCCGGGCCAGAACCAGATCAGCGCCAGCGCCCCCAGCAGCGCGCAGCCGGAGAGGACAAGAAAGACCCGCCGCAGCGTCCGGGGCTTCGGCGCTCGCCCGCCGTCGGGGAGCAGGGACAGCCCGAGCAGGGCGGCCCCGCCCAGGGCGCACAGCAGGGAAGGACTGCCAAAGGCAAAGCCCAGGCGCAGAACCCCGTCAACGTACTCCGGCGCAAAGGCCAGCGTGGGCACGGCCAGGGCGCAGGTAAGCGCCCCCAGCCGCAGCGCCCGGCGGACTCTGGGCAGCTCCGTCAGCAGCAGCGGCGCACCGCCCAGCGCGGCGGCTGCCAGGGCCAGCCGAAGCCCGCTCCCCCCGGCGCGCAGCAGCACCGGGACGCAGGGCACGAAGACCGGAAGCCAGGCCCGGCGGCCCGTGCAGATCCAACAGGCGGCGCAGAGGGGCAGGGTCAGGGCCAGCACCGCGTCCAGAATGTTCGTGTTGCCGATGGTGCCCAGATAGACGCCGGAGTAGCGCAGCCCGCTGTCGTAATAGTTCAGGTCCCCGGGGAACAGGCCCAGCAGGTCCAGGCCCAGAATCTGGAGCAGCCCCACCAGGCAGCAAAGCCCCGTCCCCACCGCCAGCGCCGCCACATGGCAGGGCTTCGGCACCGTGCAGCGCGAGACGCCCAGAAAGCAGAGGACACAGGCCGCCAGCGTCACGGCCCCGTCATAGCGCCCTTCGGCCAGCAGGCTCACCCCCCGCCAGGGGGAGCAGAGCCAGGAGAGCGCGACGGCCAGCAGAAAGCCCAGCGCCGCCCACTGGGCCGCCGTGGGTCTGCCGAAGCGGGCGCGGTCCCGCCATTGCAGCGCTGCCAGGCTTGCCAGCCAGAGGCCGGTCACGCTCACGAAAAACAGGAATTTGGAAAAGGTGATGTTGGCATAGCCCTGAAAGCCGGGAAACAGTGGAAAAATCCCCAGCAATGTGATAAGATACAGGTCGGTGGCAGTTTCCTGCCCCGTCCGGTTTTGTCGGAACAGCGGCAAACAGTTTTTCATACGGAAAAGGATAGCACATTCCGGGCATCCTGTAAAGCAAAGAAGGAGAACCTCCATGTTTTTTGACACCCACGCCCACTATGACGACGCCCAGTTCGACGCGGACCGGGACGCGCTGCTGGCCTCCATGCCGGAGCGCGGCGTCCGGGCCATCCTGAACCCCGGCTGCACGGTGGCGTCCTCCCGGGCCGCCCTGGACCTGGCCCGGCGCTTTCCCTGGGTCTGGGCCGCCGTGGGGCTGCACCCGGAGGAATGCCACGGGGCCGGTCCTGCGGAACTGGACGCCATCCGCGCCCTCTGCGCCGAGGAAAAGGCGGTCGCCATCGGGGAGATCGGGCTGGACTACCACTGGGACACGAATCCGCCGAGGGAGCAGCAGCAGACCATCTTCCGCGCCCAGCTGGCCCTGGCCGTGGAGCTGGACAAGCCCGTGATCGTCCACGACCGGGACGCCCACGCCGACTGCCTGGCCCTGGTCAGCGAGCAGCCCGGGCTGCGGGGCGTGTTCCACTGCTTTTCCGGCTCCCCGGAGCTGGCGGAGATTTTGCTGAAACGCGGCTGGTATCTGGGCTTCGACGGGCCCATCACCTACAAAAACGCAAAAAAGGCTCTGGCGGTGCTGGACATCACGCCATTGGACCGGATTTTGCTGGAGACCGACGCGCCCTATCTGCCCCCGGTGCCCCACCGGGGGGAGCGCAACGACAGCCGCTTCCTGCCCCACATCGCGGCGGCAGCGGCGGCCCGGAAGGGGCTGGAGCCGGAAGAGCTGGCCCGCATCGCGGCAGAAAACGGCAGACGGCTTTTCGGCCTCCCCGAGACCCGGGAGGGCTGAGCATGGACGGACAGACCATCCGCACCCGGATGCTGCTGGGCGACGCGGCGATGGAGCGGCTGCGGCACTGCCGCGTGGCGGTCTTCGGGCTGGGGGGCGTGGGCTCCTACGCCGTGGAGGCCCTGGCCCGCTCCGGCCTGGGGGCGCTGGAACTCATCGACAGCGACACTCTGGCCGAGAGCAACTTAAACCGCCAGCTTCTGGCCCTGCACAGCACGCTGGGTCTGCCCAAGACCGAGGCGGCGGCCCGGCGGGTCCGGGACATCGACCCCACAATTGCGGTTCGCTGCCGCAACTGCTTCTACCTGCCGGAGACGGCGGGGGACTTCGACTTCACACAATATGATTATATCATCGACGCCATCGACACGGTGACGGGCAAAATTGCGCTGGCGCTCCAGGCCCGGGAGGCCGGGACGCCGATCATCTCCGCCATGGGGACCGGGAACAAGCTGGACCCCGCCGCCCTTCGGGTGGCGGACATCTCCGAGACCAAGGTCTGCCCCCTGGCCCGGGTCATGCGCAAGGAACTGCGCCGCCGGGGGCTGGAGCACCTGAAGGTGGTCTACTCCGAGGAAAAGCCCCTGGTCCCGCTGGAAAACCCGGCGGAGCGGGAGGGCAGCGCCCGGCGGAGCATCCCGGGTAGCGCGGCCTTCGTGCCCGGCGCGGCGGGGCTGCTGCTGGCCGCCACGGTGGTGTGCGACCTGACCGAGGGCCTGAGAAGGGAGGAACGGCTGCCGTGAACTGCGCACTGATCGCCATGAGCGGGGGCGTGGACTCCGCTGTGGCCGCCCTGCTGACCCGGGAAGCCGGCTATGCCTGCGTGGGCTGCACGATGAAACTCTGCCCCGACCTGCCCTGCGATGCGGCGGAGGGCCGGAGCTGCTGCACCGCCGACGACGCAGCCGACGCCCGTAGCGTGGCCTTCCGACTGGGGATGCCCCACTACGTCTTCAACTACACCGAGCGCTTTCGGAAGGAGGTCATCGGTCCCTTCATCGAGGCCTACCGCAGCGGCCAGACCCCGAACCCCTGCGTGGAGTGCAACCGGAGCCTGAAATTCGGCGCGCTGCTGGAGCGGGCGGAGGAACTGGGCTGCGACTGCGTGGTGACCGGGCACTACGCCCGCATCGAGGAGCGGGAGGGCGTATACGATCTAAAAAAAGGACTGGACCCGGCCCGGGACCAGAGTTACGTCCTCTACATGCTCTCCCAGCGCCAGCTGGCCCGCATCCGCTTCCCGCTGGGCGCGCTTTGTAAGTCGGAGATCCGCGCCATCGCCGCGGCCCACGGCTTCCGCAACGCCGGGAAGCCGGACAGCCAGGACATCTGCTTTGTGCCGGAGGGGGACTACGCCGCCGTCATCGAGCGCTACACCGGCCAGGAGGCCGCCCCCGGGGACTTCGTGGACCGGGACGGGCGCGTGCTGGGGCGGCACCGGGGCCTGATCCGCTACACCGTGGGCCAGCACCGGGGCCTGGGCCTGGGGACCCATGAACGCCTCTGCGTCCTCGCCATCGATCCGGCGGCCAACACCGTCACCCTGGGGCCGGAGGAGGCCCTGTACCGGACGGAGCTCACCGCCGGGGATTTCCACTGGATAAGCGGCGAAGCCCCCACGGAGCCCCTGCGCTGCGCCGTGCGGACCCGCTATCGCCAGCGGGAACAGGAGGCGCTGGCCGTTCCGCTGGACGGCGGGCGCGTAAAAATCGTCTTCGACCAACCCCAGCGGGCCATCACCCCCGGCCAGAGCGCGGTGCTCTACGCGGGCGACACGGTGCTGGGGGGCGGTATCATTCAAAAGGGAGGGGAGGACATTTGACGCAGTATGATGTGCGCGGCATGAGCTGCGCGGCCTGTTCCGCCAGGGTGGAGAAGGCCGTCCGCGCCGTGCCCGGGGTGGAGGACTGCGCCGTCAGCCTCCTGACCAACTCCATGGGCGTGGAGGGCAGCGCCCCGCCGGAGGCCGTCATCGCGGCGGTCAGCGGCGCGGGCTACGGGGCCAGCCTGAAAGCGCAGCCCGGCGCGGCCAGTGCCCCGGCGGACGCGCTGGCGGACCGGGAAACCCCGGCGCTGCTGCGGCGGTTACTCATCTCCCTGGGCTTTCTGCTGGCGCTGATGTATCTGTCCATGGGCCACATGATGTGGGGCTGGCCCCTGCCCGCCTTTCTGGCGGGCAACCATGTGGGCGTCGGCCTGGCGGAACTGCTGCTGTCCGCCGCCGTGCTAGTGGTCAACCGGCGCTTTTTCCAAAGCGGCTTCCGGGCGCTGGTCAAACGCGCACCGAACATGGACTCCCTGGTGGCCCTGGGGGCCTCCGCCAGCTTCGGCTGGAGCGTGGCCATGCTCTTCGTGATGACCGAGGCCCAGCGGCGGGGGGACGCGAGCGCCATGCAGGGGGCCATGGGCCA
>JAFYIF010000357.1 GCA_017538775.1 Oscillospiraceae bacterium
AGCTGCTCCGGGGCGATGGGGCGCATCTGGTTCAGGTCGAAGGAGGAAAAGCCCGGGGTGTCCGCGACGTAAGTGCCGTCCTCCAGCTGGAACAGTTCGATGTGGCGGGTGGTGTGTCTGCCGCGCCCCAGGCGCTGGCTGACCTCCCCCACCGCCTGGCGGGAACCGGGGGCCAGGCGGTTCAGCAGACTGCTTTTCCCCACGCCGGAGTTGCCGACGAAGGCCACGGTCCGGCCCCGGATCAGCGCCCGCAGGTCCTCCACGCCCTCGCCGGTCTCGGCGCTGGTGCGCAGGACCGGATAGCCCGTGTGGTTGGAGAAGGCGGCGGCCAGGTCCTCGCCCCGGTCCAGGTCGCACTTGTTGATGCAGATGAGCACGCCGCAGTCCACGCTCTCGGCGATGGCGGCCACCCGGTCCACCAGGAAGGGGTCCGTCACCGGGTTGACGTTGGCCGCCAGCAGCACCAGCGCGTCCACGTTGGCCACGGCGGGGCGGACGAAGCAGTTGCGGCGGGGCAGGATGCCGGTCAGGTAGCCCTTGCCCGGCTCCGTGGGCTCCACGCGCACCAGGTCGCCCACCAGGGGGCTGGTGCCCTCCAGCCGGAACTTTCCCCGGGCCCGGCATTCCAGCAGCTCCGTCTCCGTGGAGACGTAGTAGAAGCCGCTGAGGGCTTTCACGATCCTTCCGCTGGGCATTCCGGCTCAGCCTCCGCTTCCGCCGGGACCCATGGAGATCTGGAGATAGATCTTGCTGTGTTCCTCCACGCTGGTGTTGGGCTCCACGCTCTGCCAGACCACATAGCCGGCGGGCTTGTCGCTCTCCACATAGGTCACGTTGCCCAGGGCCAGGTTGGAGTTCTCGATGCGCGTCCGGGCCGCCTCCCGCGTCAGGCCGATCAGGTTGGGCATGGGCACGCTGACGATGTTGGTGCCGGAGGAGACCGTCACATAAACCGTGGCCCCCACGGGGATCTTGTCCCCCGCCTCCGGACTGGTGGAGATCACATAGTCCACCGTCACGGTGTTGGACACGTCATAGCGCAGGTCGGTGTAAAAGCCGCTGTTCAGCAGCGTGGAGACCGCGTCGGTGTAGCGCTGGTTCACCACGTCGGGCACCTCGATCACCCTGGCCCCGGCGCTGACGATCAGCTTCACGTCGATGCCGCGGCTCTCTTTCGTCAGGTTCTTGCCGCTGGGCGGGTCCTGGCGGATGACGATGTCCTCCTCCACGTCCGGGCTGAGCTCCCGCTCCACCGTGAAGTTGTAGATGCGGGTCAGCTCCCGGTTGTTGATGAGGTCCTGGGCGTTGCTGCCCACGAAGCTGGGGATGCTGATCTTCACCGGGTCCATGAAGATCTCGTGCAGGCCCAGGTGCTCCCAGAGGACATAGAAGGCGGCTCCGGCGAAGGCCAGGGACAGGAACACGCCCACCAGCAGACTGACCTTGGTGCTGCGGCGGTGGCGGCGGAGATAGCTCTCCTTGGGCAGTTCCCCGCTGCGGCCCACCGGCTCCACGTTGGGCGGGAGCTGCTCGGGGTCGAATTCGACCAGCTCCTCCGGCGCTTCGATGGCGGCAAGATAGTCCTCCAGATCCCAGATCATCTCGTCGGCGCTCTGGTAGCGCGCCTCGATGTCCTGCTCCATGGCCCGGTTCACGATGCGCTCCAGTTCCTCCGGCACATCCGGGACCAGCTCGTGCAGGGGCGTGGGCGTGGCCAGGACATGCTGCCGCGCCACCGCCTCCGGGGTGTCGCCGGTATAGGGGAGGGAGCCGGACAGCAGCTCATACAGCACCACGCCCAGGGAATAGATGTCCGAGCGGGCGTCGGCGGGCAGGCCCTGGGCCTGCTCCGGGGAGACGTAATGGACGCTGCCCAGGCCCACGTCGTTGTTCTCGCCCAGGGCCGACTCCAGATAGGCGATGCCGAAATCGGCCACCTTCGCCACGCCCTCCGGGGAGATCAGCACGTTCTGGGGCTTGATGTCCCGGTGGATGATGCCCTTGCTGTGGGCGTGGGACAGGGCCCGGGCGATTTGAAGCCCGACGCGGGCGCAGTACGCGTAGTCCAGAAGGCCGCGGCTCTGCATGAGCTGCTTGAGCGTCTCGCCCTCCACCAGCTCCATGACGATGTAATCCTCCTCCGGGGAGCGGCTGACATCGTAGACCGAGACGATGTTCGGGTGGCTCAGCTTGGCGACGGCCTGCCCCTCTTTTTTGAAGCGCAGCCGCAACTCCTCCTCGGAGGCCATGTCCGGGCGCAGAAACTTGATGGCCACATAGCGGTTCAGCAGGTGGTCATAGCCCCGGTAGACGTTCGCCATGCCGCCCGTGCCGATGAGCTCCAGCGGCTCATAGCGCCCGTCCAACAGGACGTTCAGCCAGCGGTCTGTATTGGAATTATCCATGCTTTCCCTCCGTTCCAAACTGCGCGATCAGGACGGTGACGTTGTCCGTCGCGCCGGCCGACAGGGCCAGATCCAGCAGTTGCTTGCAGGAGCGCTCCGGCTCCCGTTCCTCCCGCAGCACGCGCTGCAGCGTCTCGTCCGGGACCGCGTTGCTCAGTCCGTCGGAGCAGAGCAGCAGCCGGCAGTCCGGCGGCAGCTTCAGATCGTACACGTCGGCGCGGATGGAGGCATCCGTCCCGACGGCGCGGGTGATGATGTTTTTCTGGGGGTGGACCCTGCCCTCTTCCCGGGTGATCTCCCCGCGCTCGATCAGTTCCTCCACCAGGGAGTGGTCCGTCGTGACCTGGCGCAGCTTCCCCCGGGTGAAGAGATAGGCTCTGCTGTCCCCCACGTTGGCCAGCATGGCGCGTTTGCCGGAGACCAGCAGCGCCACCAGGGTCGTGCCCATGCCGATGCAGGACAGCTCCCGGAAGGAGCGCTCATAGACCTGGGCGTTGGCGTAGCTGACCGCCTCGGTCAGGATGAGCTTCATGTCCGCGGGGCGGGAACTCTCGTCCAGGGAGTTGGCGGCGTGGGACATGAAGGCGTCCGCCGCCAGGGCGCTGGCCGTCGCCCCGCAGCGGGCCCCGCCCATGCCGTCGCAGAGGACGGCGGCCAGCAGCCGCTCCGAGCCGCAGTCGCTCAGGCGGAAGCAGTCCTGGTTTTCGGCGCGCACCGCGCCCCGATGGGTGATGCCGTATGCGTTCATACCTCTGGCGTTTCCTCCTCTCCCGCTTTGCTCCGCTCCCGCTTCCGGCGCAGCTGGCCGCAGGAGGCGTCCACGTCCCCGCCCAGGGAGCGGCGGACGGTGTAGTTGGTCCCCGCCTGATCCAGCACCGCGCAGAACGCCCGCATCCGCTCCGGCCGGGAGGGGGAAAACTTCCGCTCCTCCACATGGTTCAGCGGGATCAGGTTGACATGGGCCTTCACCTGGCGGGCCAGGGCAGCCAGGGCCCGGGCCTGTTCGGGGCTGTCGTTCACCCCGTCGATCATCGCGTATTCAAAGGTGATGCGCCGCCCGGTGGCGGCAAAGTAGTCCCGGCAGCTTTTCACGATCTCCGCCACCCCCCTGCCCCGGTTGGCGGGCATCAGGCGGCTGCGGGTCTCATCGTCCGGGGCGTGGAGAGAGATGGCCAGCGTGAGCTGCAGGTCCTCCCGCGCCAGGTCCGCGATGCGCTCGGTCAGGCCGCAGGTGGACAGGGAGATGTGGCGCATCCCGATGTTCAGCCCCTCCGGGCAGTTCACCAGGCGCAGAAAGCGCAGCACCTCGTCGTAGTTGTCCAGCGGCTCGCCGATGCCCATCAGGACGATGTGGTTCAGGCTTTCCCCGTAGTCCAGCTGGGAGAACAGCACCTCGGCGAGCATCTCCCCCGCCGTCAGGTTCCGCACCAGGCCGCCGATGGCGGAGGCGCAGAAGGCACAGCCCATGCGGCAGCCCACCTGGGAGGAGATGCAGACCGTGGCCCCGTGGGCATAGCGCATCACCACGGTCTCCACGGCGTTGCCGTCGGGCAACTCCCAGAGGTATTTCACCGTGCCGTCGCTCCGGCTGACCTGCTTCCGCAGGCAGCGCAGGGACGAGATCGTGCTGACCTCCGCCAGCATCGAGCGCAAAGAGCGGGGCAGGTTTTTCAGCGAATCAAAGTCCGTCGCGCCCCGGTTCAGCCAGGTGAAAAGCTGCCGGGCGCGGTATTTCGGCTCCCCCAGGTCTTCCATCAGCGCTTCCAGCTCCCGGGGCAGCAGGCTTCTCAGGTCCTTCACGCGTGTTTCCTCATCAGTGCGATAAAAAATCCGTCCGTGCCGTGGCGCTGCGGCCAGAGTTGCAGCATCCCCTCCGCGCTGCGGGAGCCGCCCAGGCCCTCAAAGTCCAGGGCTTCGAAGTCCTCCCGCCCGGCAAAGCCGGACGCGACTTCCTCGTTTTCCTCCGGGCGCAGGGTGCAGGTGGCGTAGAGCAGCCGTCCGCCGGGGCGGACATAGCGGGCCGCGTTTTCCAGAATCGCCCGCTGGAGGGCCGGGAGCGCCGCGAAGGGGGCCGGGTCCTTCCAGCGGATGTCCGGCTTTTTGCGGATGACCCCCAGGCCGCTGCAGGGCACGTCCGCGATGACCAGGTCAAACTGTCCGTTCCAGTACGGGCGATTCTCCCGGGCGTCGGCGGCCAGGGTCTCCAGCCGGATGCCCAGGCGCTCGGCCCCGGTCTGCAGCCGGCGGAGCTTGTTCTCGTGGAGGTCGCAGGCGGTGATGGCCGCGCCGCCGCCGGAGGCGATGGCCGCGGCAAAGCTCTTGCCCCCCGGGGAGGCGCAGAGGTCCAGCACCCGCTCCCCGGGCCTGGGGGCCGCCGCCAGCACGCTCAGGCGCGCCGCCGGGTCCTGCACATAGAAATGTCCGGCTTGGAAGGACGCCAGCTGCGCCAGCGCGCCGCCGGACTCGGCCAGCAGACAGTCGGGCAGTTCCGGGTGTCGCTCCGTCTCCACGCCCTCGGCGCGGAGTTGCCGCTCCAGGGTCGGGGTGTCGGTTTTCAGGGTGTTCACCTGGAGGCACAGCGGCGCCGGGCGGTTGTTGCCGCGCAGCAGCGCCTCCGTCTCCGCCTCCCCCAGCCGGGCCAGCAGCAGCTCCACCAGAGCGCGGGGGTGGCTGTACAGAATTGAAAAACGCTCCGCCGCGTCCCCTTTGGGTTCAGGCAGGGTCGGGTCTGCGGCCATGGCACGCAGCAGCGCGTTCACATAGCCCGCCGCCCGGGCAAAGCCCAGACTCCGGCAGAGGCGGACGCTCTCGTTCACCGCCGCCGGGGCGGGGATCTTTTCCATCAGCAAAATCTGGCAGGCCCCCAGGCGCAGCAGGTCCAGCACCTTCGGCTCCACCCGGTTCAGGGGCATGGTGGAGCGCAGTTGCAGCGCATAGTCCAACAGCGTGCGGTTTTGCAGCACGCCGTAGCAGAGGGCCGCGCAGAGGCCCCGATCCGGGCCGGATAGTCCGGCGGCGTCCATGACGGAGCCCAGCACCGCGTCCGACCAGGCGCCGGCCCGCCGACACTTTTCCAGGGCGCGCAGCGCCGCTTCCCGTGCCGTGGCCATGTCAGACGATGTGCAGCGGGTGGCCGCGCAGGTAGTCCCCCGCGCCCATCCGCTTTTTCCCCGGGGCCTGGAGCGCAGTGATCCGCAGCGTCTCCCCCTGCCCGCAGGCGATCTCGATCCCCGCGTTCCCGGCGGAGATCAGGGTCCCCGGCGCCCGGTCCGTGTGCGTGTCGGTGTATTCCGCGGCGAAGACCCGGAAGGGCTTCCCCTCCAGCTCCATCGTGGCCACGGGCCAGGGCTGGAGACCGCAGATGTGTTTGACGATCTCCCGGGGGCTGCGCGTCCAGTCGATGGGGCACATGGTCTTGTCCAGCGGCCTGGTATAGCTGGCGCGGCTCGGGTCCTGGGGCTGCCGGGGGGCCGTGCCCGCTTCGATGGCTCGGACCGTCCGGACCAGCAGCGCAGCGCCCAGAGCTTTCAGCCGGTCGAAGAGCTCCCCGCTGGTCTCAAATTCCCCGATTTGGGTCTCGTCCTGGAAAACCACGTCCCCGGCGTCCATCTCCCGGGACAGGTACATGGTGCTGACGCCGGTGGTATGCTCCCCGTTCAGCACGGCCCACTGGATCGGGGCGCTGCCGCGATAGGCCGGGAGCAGGGAGCCGTGGACATTGATGCAGCCCAAAGGGGGCACGGCCAGCA
The DNA here is from genome assembly GCA_017538775.1 of Oscillospiraceae bacterium. Lineage (GTDB taxonomy): Bacteria > Bacillota > Clostridia > Oscillospirales > Oscillospiraceae > RGIG7114. Next base: position 6,155 of record JAFYIF010000357.1, read on the forward strand.
GATCCTCGGGCAGGATGCGGCCATAGGCCACCACCGCCACCAGGTCCGGGCGCAGCGCTTCCAGCGCAGCCAGCGCCGTGCCGTCCCGCAGCATGGAAGGCTGAAAAACCGGGATGCCCCGGGCCGTAGCCAGGGCCTTGACCGGGGAGACGCCCAGGGCCATGCCGCGGCCGCTGGGGCGGTCGGGCTGGGTGAAGACGCCCACCACCGGATAGGACGCGTCCAGCAGCGCTTCCAGAGAGGCCGCCGCGAAGTCCGGCGTGCCCATGAATACGATCCGCATCAGTCCGCCGCCTCCGCGCCGTGGTAAAATTCGTCCAGCTCCTCGTCGTCCATGATGTGGTCGGCCAGGGAGTCGAAGAGAATGCCGTCCAGATGGTCCAGCTCGTGGCAGAAGGCCCGGGCGGTCAGGCCGTCCCCCTCCGCCTCGAACCATGCCCCGCTGCGGTCCTGGGCACGGACCTTCACATGGGCCGGGCGCTCCACCCAGCCGAAGACGTTGGGCAGACTCAGGCAGCCCTCCGGGCCCTCCTGACTGCCGCTGCGCTCCAGAATCTCCGGGTTGATGAGCTCGATGATGCGCGGGGCCTCCCCCTCCGGCACGTTGGTCTCCAGCACCAGACAGGCCCGGCGCAGGATGCCCACCTGGGGGGCGGCCAGACCCACGCCGTCGGCCCGGGTCAGGGTCTCGGCCATGTCGTCCAGCAGGGTCCAGAGTTTCGCGTCAAATTTCGTCACGGGACGGCAGCGCTTGTCCAGCACCTTGTCCCCTTTTTCCACAATGTTTCTCAGCGCCATAATCTCTCCTCAGAACAGCGGGTCCATGTCGGCATAGACCGACACGCCGCGAAATTCCTGCTTTGTGTTGCAATGGATCAGCAGACGGCTGACCAGCGCCCGGATCTCCCGGTCCGGACGGCAGCGCAGCGTCAGCAGATAGCGATAGTTCCCCATGGCCCGGACCACCGGGTAGGGGGCCGGGCCCAGCACGTCCGCGCCGGATTTGCCCCGAAGAGCGTGCAGCAGCAGGGCTTTGGCCTCCCGGGCGCAGGCGATCACCCGGTGTTCCTCCTGTCCGCGCAGCGTCAGGGCGATGAGCTGGGTGAAGGGCGGGCAGCGCTGGACCCGGCGCAGGGCGATCTCGCTGCGGTAAAAGCCCTCGTAGTCCTGGCGGGCAGCGTGGCGGATCACCTGGTTGTCGGGGGTGAAGGTCTGGATGATGGCCCGCCCGGGCATCGAAGCCCGGCCGCCCCGGCCGACCACCTGGGTGATCAGGGAAAAGGTTCGCTCCCCGGCACGGTAGTTGCCCGCGTAGAGGCTTTGGTCGGCCAGCAGGACCCCCACCAGGGTCACGTTGTCGAAGTTCAGGCCCTTGGTGACCATCTGGGTCCCCACCATGATGGGGATGCGCTCGGCCCGGAAGCGCTCGAAGAGCGGGGCGTGGCCGCCCGATGCCGAGACCGCGTCCGCGTCCACCCGGAGCAGTTCCACGCCGGGGAAGAGTTCCCCGAGCTGCTGTTCCACCTTCTCCGTGCCGTCGCCGGTGTAGTGCAACCGTCCGCCGCAGGCCGGGCAGTCCCGGCTCACCCGGCGGGCATAGCCGCAGACGTGGCAGACCACGCGGTTTCTCGCCGCGTGATAGGTCAGGTTCATGGAACAGTTGGGGCATTGGAAGGTATAGCCGCAGTCCGCGCAGGTGATGAGCCGGGCCGTGCCGCGGCGGTTCAGGAACAGGATGCTCTGCTCCCCGCTGTCGATGTTTTTTTGCAGCTCCCCGCGCAGCACGGAGCTGATGGAGCTGCCGTTTCCGGCCCGCAGCTCCCGCTTCATGTCCACCACCGTGACCTCCGGCAGCGGACGCCGGTTGTAGCGGGTGTTCAGTTCAAAATAGGCGTAGTTCCCCACCTCGGCCTGATAGCGGGAGGCCACCAGCGGCGTGGCGGAGCCCAGCAGCAGCAAGGCCCCGTCCTGGGCGCAGCGGAACTTCGCCACGTCCCGGGCGTGGTAGCGGGGGGAATTCTCGGATTTATAGGTGTCCTCCTGTTCCTCGTCCAGGATGACCAGGCCCAGGCGCTCCGTGGGCGCGAAGACCGCGCTGCGGGTGCCGATGACCAGATGGGCCTCGCCCCGGCGCACCCGCTTCCACTCGTCGTAGCGCTCGGCCACGCTGAGGGAGGAGTGGAGCACCGCAATGTCTTCTCCGAAGTAGGAGGAAAAGGTCTCCAGCATCTGGGGGGTGAGGGCGATTTCCGGTACCAGCAAAATGGCACTTCTGTCCCGGCTCAGACATTCCGCGATCAGGCGGATGTAGACGGCGGTCTTGCCGCTGCCGGTGACGCCAAAGAGCAAAGCGGCCTTCGCCTCCCCGTCCAGCCGGGCGCGCAGACCCGCCAGGACCTCGGACTGTTCCGCATTCAGCTCCGGCAGCTCCGCCCGGGCCGCGCCCCGGCGGAACGCGGGCCGCCGCAATTGCTCCCGGTGAAAAAGCTCCAAAGCTCCGGCGGTGCAGAGGGCTTTGAGACTCTGGCGCGTGGCCCCGCTGAGGGCGCGCACGTCGTCCAGACTGCCCTCCCCCACGGCGCTCAGCAGCCGCAGGGCCGCCGCCTGGGCTTTGGAGCGCCCCTCCTTCCGGGCGGCCAGCTCCAGCGCCTCCTCCGGCGATACGGCCAGGCGCAGCCAGTCCGTCAGCTTGTCGCCGACCCGGCGGCGGCCCGCGCCGTCGAACCAGAGTCCGGCGGGCAGGATGGCCTTGACCGCCTCATAGACGGTGCAGAAAAAGCGCTCCCGCATCCAGAGGGCCAGGGCGATCTGCCGCTCCGTCAACACCGGGGCCTCGTCCAGCAGGTCCTGGACGGCCTTGGGCGCGGCGAAGTCGCAGCGCTCGGAGACGCCCAGGACCACGCCCTCGGCCCGGCGGTTGTTCCGGGAGAAGGGCACATGGACCCGCATCCCCGGCGCGACGCGCCCGGCCAGGCTGGGGGGCACCAGATAGGTATAGGGGCGGTCCACCCAATAGCTCAGGTCGGAAACCGCCACTTTGACATAGCACGCCGCCACGGGCAGTCCCTCCCTTCGCCTGTAGGGGCCGGCGTCCTCGACGGCCCCACCGACGTCCTCGACGGCCCCGAATAACTGTGCCCGGCTCAGGGCTCCGCCGCTTCCTCGGCGGCAGGGTCGATGCGGCGCATGGTCAGCTTGCCGGAATAGACCTCGTTGATGGCGATGCTGACGGGCTTTTCGTCCAGCGGCTCGTCCATGGCCTCATACTGGGCGGAGATCTCCCGCGCCCGCTGGGCGATGACGTTTACCAACTGATAGCGGCTGCCGACCTTGTCGGCCAGCTCGGATACGGGGGGATACAGCAGCATGGTCTTGCACCTCTTCCAGATAAATCGTGTTAGTAAGCTTCCTGCGCCAGGCGGGCCTTGTAGCCGTCGATGATGCCGGACAGCTCCGCCGCGGCGCGCTCCACCTCGTCGTTGACGATGACGTAATCGAAATGGACCCGCTCGGCGCACTCCCGCTCCGCCTGGCTCAGGCGGCGGCGGATGGTCTCCGGGTCGTCGGTCCCCCGCCCGGTCAGGCGGCGCTCCAGCTCCTCCATGCTGGGGGGCAGGATGAAGACCGTCAGGGTCTCCGGGCGCTTGGCCTTGACCTGGCGGGCCCCCTGGACGTCGATGTCCAGATAGACGTCGAAGCCCTGCTCCAGCTGGCGCTCCACGGCGTCGCGGGGGGTGCCGTAGAGGTTCTCGACAAATTCGGCGTGTTCCAGAAAGGCGTCCGCCGCCACCATGGCCTGGAACTCGTCCCGGGTGACGAAAAAATACTCCCTGCCGTGTTCCTCCCCGGCCCGGGGGGCGCGGGTGGTGGCGGAGACGGAAAAGCGCAGATTGTCCCGCAGCGCCAGCAGACGCCGGAGGATCGTGCTTTTCCCGCTGCCGGAGGGCGCGGAGACGACGATGAGAATGCCTTTATTCATCCGCTTCTTCCTCCTCCGCCGGGTTGCGGTCCGCCCGCGCGCCCATGCGCCCGGCCACGGTCTCCGTCTGTACGGCGGAGAGGACGACGTGGCCGCTGTCCATGACCAGCACCGCCCGGGTGCGCCGCCCGTAGGTGGCGTCGATCAGCATACCCCGGTCCCGGGCGTCCTGGATGATGCGCTTGATGGGGGCGGACTCCGGACTCACGATGGCCAGCAGGCGTCCCGCGGCGATCATGTTGCCGAAGCCGATGTTGATGAGTTTCAGACTGTCCATGGTTCTGGGTCCTTTGTATCACTCGATGTTCTGCACCTGTTCGCGGATCTTCTCGATCTCGCTTTTCAGCTCGATGACCAGCCGCGTCACGGCGCTGTCGGAACATTTGGAGCCGATGGTGTTGGCCTCCCGGTTGAATTCCTGCACCAGGAAGTCCATCTTTCTGCCGATGGGGGAGCCGGTCTCCAGCATCTCCCGGAGCTGGGCGATGTGGCTGCGGAGCCGGACGGTCTCCTCGTCCACGGCCACTTTGTCGGCGAAAATGCCCGCTTCCAGCAAGATCCGCTGTTCGTCCACGTTGGCGGACTGGAGTACCTCGCGCATTTTCTGGTAGAGCCGGGCGCGATAGGCCGCCACGGTCTCCGGGCTCGTGCGCTCCACCTCCCCCACCAGGGCCTCGATCCGGTCCAGGCGGGCGGCGATGTCGTCCCGGAGCTTGCGCCCCTCCCGGTCCCGCATGGCGTCGAAGTCCGCCAGGGCGGTCTCCGCCAGCTCCGTCAGGGCCAGGAGCAGCGCGTCGGCGTCCAGCTCCTTCTGCTCCAGGCGCAGCACCTCCGGCAGACGGCACAGGGCCGCCGCGCTGAGGTCGGGTGCCAGGGACAGCTCCTCCGCCACGGCGCGGACCGCCTCGGCATAGCCCCGGGCCAGGCTCCGGTTGACGCGCACCGCCTGCTCCTCGGCCTCCGTGCGCTCCACCGTGACGAACACGTCCGCCTTGCCGCGGCTGAGGTGCTGCTGCACCCGGCGCTTGACGGCGTCCTCGGCGAAGAGCATGGTCCGGGGCAGGCGCACCGCGCAGTCAAAATAGCGGTTGTTGACGCTTTTCAGCTCCAGGCTGAGGCTCAGGCCGCAGCAGACGCCCTTCGCGCCGCCGTAGCCGGTCATGCTTCGGATCATTGTTCCGCCTCCTCTTCCGTCGTCTCGCTGAGGATCGCCACGATCTCATAGCTGCCCACCGCGCCGACCTCGGACGCGCTGGCCCCGTTGATGGAGATCTGGACCGGGACGGTGAATCGGCCCGTCGCGGTGCCGAAGTTTTTCAGGTCCGCCACGGCGCGGATGTTCAGGTCGGAGAGCTGGGCCACCACGGCGCTGCTGCCGCGGATCAGCACCTTGTCCAGGCTGTCCTCCGCCACTGCGGTATAGCCCTCGGTGACGTTGATGAAGCTGATGTTGGACTCGTCGATGGTGAAATAGGCGCTCTCCAGGTCCTGCAGCTCCAGGCTCAGGGTGGTCTCCCGTGCCCCGGCGATCAGTTCCGTCTCGTTGGGCAGCTCCACCCGGTAGGTCTCCTGCATGGCGTCGGAGACCTGGGCCAGCTCGATGCGGGCCACGGTGATGCTGTTCACGCCGCTGAGGACCTCCGCGTCGCCCAGCAGGGTGACGCTGGACGGTTCCAGCGTCCAGCGGACGTTCTTCTCCGTCGCGCCGCCGCCGGGCACCAGCTCCACGGTCAGGTAGACCTCCTTCACCGCCCGGACGGGCAGAGTCACGTTCACCTGCTCGGTGTTGAAGCTCAGGGTGTCGTTCTCCACCTCCTGCCCCTCCCGGTCCAGGAGGACGAAGGTGCTGTCAAAGCTCAGGGTGTGGTCCACGTCCGTGCGGTTGACCTCCACATAGGCGGCCTCCAGGGTGTCCAGCACCTTGCCGGGGCCGTAGACGATCACCGTGGAGGGCGAAAAGCTGAGGGGGTCGGCGCTGTAGCCCTCCGCCGTGCTGCCGTTGAAGACGCCCTGGACTTCCAGGGTCTTCTTGTCCAGCTTGTCCACATAGAAGCTGACGCTGTCCGGGTCGATGACCACGCTGGTGATGGCGCTGGTGTCCGTCCGGCTGGGGAAGCTGATGGTGGGGGCCAGCTGGTAGTTGCCGGTCCGTGTGATGCGGCTCAGGTCGATGACGGCGCTCAGGTCCGCGCTTTTCAGGGAGGTCAGGACCCGGCTGTTGCCGGTCAGCGTGACCTTCACGGAGGTGGTGCTGTCGTCGGAGACCAGCATCTCCCGGGTGTCGCGCATGGTGGCCTCCCCGTCAAAGCGGACCTGGACGCCGGGGAAGGTGCGCTCGATGCTCTCCCCCTCCGACTCCGTGACATAGACCCACAGCAGCAGGGAGGCCAGCAGGGAGAGGACCATCCAGAGGACATTTCTCCATTTGGAATCTTTTACCGTTTCGTTTTTATTCATGCTTCTCGCCTCGTAACATGCGCAGGAAATTCCAGCTCCGCCGGGTCTCGTCCTCCTGGGGGAGCAGCTCCCGGCGGAGGATGGCCTCCACCGTCTCCGGGCTGAGGTGGCGCTTGAGCATCCCGTCGATGGCCACGGAGACCGCGCCGGTCTCCTCGGAGACGATGACCACCACCGCGTCGCTCTGTTCGCTCATGCCGATGCCGGCCCGGTGGCGCATCCCCAGCTCGCGGCTGAGGTTGGTGTTGGAGGAAAGGGGCAGCATACAGCCCGCCGCGGCGATGCGC